>JASLES010000454.1 GCA_030151005.1 Silvimonas sp. | reverse complement strand
AGGCAACGTCAGCCCGACTGATTACTTCTTGCAGGTTACGCGCCTCGGTATCCATAATCACCAGCCCCATACTGCCAGTGACGGTGAACGGGCGGTCTTGCCAGACAAAGCGGTACTGTTCCAGCGCCTGCAAAATACGGTCGGCCAGTTGCTGGGCCTGTTCGGTAGTGGCGTCATGCATCAGGAAGCCGAATTCATCCCCACCCAGGCGCCCTACCTGCACTCCGATTGGCACGATTTCCAGCAACTGCCGCGCCAGTTGGCGCAGCAATTCGTCGCCCGCCAGGTGACCACAGGTGTCATTGACGAGTTTGAACTGGTCCAGATCAAGCTGCATCAGCACGCAGGGTTTGCCGCTCTCGCGCACGTTTTCGCTGGCTTGTACCAGTGCGCCCATAAAGCCGCGGCGATTGGTCAAGCCGGTCAATTCATCATGGGTAGCCTGATAGGCCAGGCGCTCGGTCAGCGCTTCGGCCTCGCTGATATCGTGCAGTGCCACCACAAGGCCAATGCCATGTTCATCCGGCACGGCGGCAATGGCCATCTCTACCCGATAACGCTGCCCCAGACGATTCACCAGCGTAGCCACTTCACGCGTGGCAGCATGACCGCCTTCCAGCGCCTCTGCCAGCAAGCGGGATAACCGCGTACCGCTGGCTTCATCCACAGTCATGACGATATCGGTAATCGGCCGCCCGGAGGCCTCGGCAAACGGCCAGCCGGTGAGTGTTTCTGCGGCAGGGTTCAACAGCTTGACCTTGCCGTCTGCGGTGGTCGTGACAATGGCATCCGCGACTGAACTCAAGGTGGCTTCGGCCAGTTCTTTCTCGCGCAGCAATTCATGCTGGGCGGTGTCACGCTCGTTCAAGCCCTGCAACAGGTTGCGTCGCATGGCATTAAAGGCGTCAGTCAGCGTTTGCAACTCATCGGCCGTACCGGGCGGGCGGGCCAGCACCAGCGGCGCGGACAAGCGTTCGTAATTGAAGTGTCGGGTGTAATCGGCGATGTACCGTAGATGACGGGCAATCAGCCGGTGGTACAACCAGATAAAGGCCAGTGCAGCTGCGCCCATGCCGGTAACCAGCAAGAGCAGAATGCGTTTGAGTTGATCCGTGATTTCGGATTCAAGGCCATCAAGTGTATTGACCAGCGTTAACTGCCCCAGCCGCACGGACTTGTTGGTCAGCGGATGCAGGTATTCCACCGGAAAGGTCATACTGACCACTGAGCGCTGATCAGACGGCAATTCACCCGCCTGGTAGCGCGAGCCGTCGGTTTCCACCAGTTCGGCATAGCCCACCACTTTGGTTTGCAGCAAAGAGTTGAGCTGGGTGCGCACGGCTTCAGTGTTGACCAGCCAGAGGTTCACCGCCAGTTGTGGCCGGACGCTGCGCGACAAGGTTTCCAGGTCGGAACGGATCTGGGACAGGCTACGCTGGTATTCCTGGCGCGCCAGAAAAAACGCCAGCGATGCGGCGACCAGCACACTCGTCACCATCACGGCGAGCACCAGTCGCAGAGCCAGCCGGTTTTCCCGGGAAAAAACGCGCAGCCGCGCGAGCAGTTGTTGCATCACTGTGTGGGGCTTCGTTCTGAGAGTCCAATGACTGTTGCGGAGCATAAACGACGCCCTGCGGCGGTACAAACCATTGCGCAATATTTGCACCCGCAACCATCCAAATTCTTACAATGTAAGAAAGTTTTTAATTTGTTGTAAACCCATTAAACCATAGAACAAGACAAACTGATCAGCAGAACACCGTATACGCAACCAAAAACAAACACTTTCCGGCAGACCAGTCTTACAACTACATCCCCTGGTAACCTGGGCCACCGCCACCTTCGGGCACCAGCCACGTGATATTTCTGGATGGGTCCTTGATATCACAGGTCTTGCAGTGCAAGCAGTTCTGGGCATTGATCTGCAATGCCGGTTGACCTTGTCGCTGCACAATCTCGTAAACACCTGCAGGGCAATAGTGCGACTCCGGCGAACCGTAGACTGTCAGATTACGACCAATCTGGACCTCTGGCTGCATCAAGACCAGATGTGATGGCTGATCGGCCTCGTGCCAGGTGCCGGAGAGTTGCAACGAGGATGCCTTGTCAAAGGTCAGCACACCATCAGGCAACGGATACACCAGTTTCGGCATTTCCCGCGCACTCTTGAGGGTTGCGTGGTCTGCCCGACCATGTTTGAGCGTCCAGGGCAGCGTCACCCCAAGTTGATCCAGCCATAATTCGGCACCGGCATAGAGTGTCCCCAACAAGCTGCCAAAGCGGGACAGCGCGGGCTTGATGTTGCGCACCTGCCGCAACTCGCGCCCGATCCAGCTTTGCGCCACGGCGTCGGCATACGTTGACAGAGTATCGTGCGAACGGCCGGACACCAGCGCCTCATACACAGACTCGGCCGCTAACATGCCACTCTTCATGGCATTGTGATTACCCTTGATCCGCGGCACATTGACCATGCCCGCCGCACAACCCAGCAATAAACCACCCGGGAACGCCAGTTCAGGCAGAGATTGCCATCCGCCTTCCGTAATGGCGCGGGCACCGTAGCCGATACGTTCCCCGCCTTGCAGCATGGCAGCAATGGCCGGGTGTCGTTTCAAACGCTGAAACTCTTCATAAGGCGACAGTGACGGATTGGCGTAATCCAGATGAGTCACCAAGCCCAGCGAGACCAGATCCTCGCCCATATGGTAAATAAACGCCCCGCCACCAGCGCGCCCGCCCAGTGGCCAACCCAGCGTGTGCAACACCAGACCTGCCTCGTGCCGTTCTTTGGGGACACGCCATAATTCCTTGATCCCGAGGCCGAATTTCTGCGCTTGCGCGCCTTCCCGCAAGTTAAATTGACGCTCTAGCACCTGCGTGAGCGAGCCACGCGCGCCTTCGGCTACCAACGTATAGCGCGCATGAATCTCGATCCCTGGGGTAAAGTCAGCTTTGGGCTTACCGTCCTTGCCGATGCCCATATCACCGCACACAACCCCTTTGACCGAGCCATCTTCGGCATATACCGCGTCTGCCACCGCGAAACCCGGGTAGATTTCCACACCCAGCGCTTCAGCCTCCTGGGCCAGCCAGCCGCCAAACTCACCCAGACTGACAATGTAATTGCCGTGATTGCGCATCAGGCGCGGGATCAGCAGATCTGGAATCGTCCATGACAGGTCTTCATCCAGCACCAAAAAGCGATCACGTGTGACTGGTGTATTGAGCGGGGCCCCGCGTTCGCGCCAGTCCGGGAACAATTCGTTCAACGCCACCGGATCCAGCACCGCGCCAGACAAAAGATGCGCCCCGACTTGCGCGCCTTTTTCCAGCACACACACGCTGAAATCCTGACCGGATTGCTGCGCCAGTTGCTTGAGGCGAATTGCAGCCGACAGACCGGCCGGGCCGGCCCCCACAATCACTACGTCATATTCCATTACATCGCGCTGCATGAAACACCTGAATTAAAAAGACAAAGAAGAACCAACATTTGTAGATACGCCAGGAAAGCCCGCACTGCGCTTAGCGATATTCCACGGGCTGGCCATCGGGCCGACGCAGCACGATTTCGTCACTGCGTTCCACATCGCGCGCGGCGTCGCGGCACAGCTCGATAAAGGCTTCGATCCCGGCGGTACGGAATTTTTGCTTGTGCAGCACAAAATGGAACATGCGGCGGAAATCCAGGCCTGGTACTTCCAGCGGCACCAGACTGCCGCGGCGGAAAGCCTCCTTAAGCGTGAGGCGAGAAATACAGCCGATGCCCAGGCCAGACTCCACTGCGCGCTTGATGGCTTCGGTGTGCTCCAGTTCCAGCCGGACATCCAGCCGGGCCAGGACGTGCCGCATGGCATATTCAAAGGTCTGCCGGGTGCCAGAACCGGGCTCGCGCATGATCCACGGCACGGCCAGCACATCTTCCAGCGTGACAGTACTCTGGCGGGCCAACGGATGTTCCGGGGCCGCAAAGATGACCATTTCGTCCGCCACCCACGGGAACATATCCAGATCCGGATGCTGGATTTCTCCCTCAATCAACCCCAGATCAAGTTCAAAGTGCGCGACATCACGTACAACCGTGGCGGTGTTATGTACCGAGATATTGACGCGGCTACCCGGGTGCACCCGCATGAACTCACCAACCAATAGTGTTGCCAGATAGTTGCCAATGGTCAGCGTAGCGCCGATGCGCAAGGGGCCGATCCCGGACTCCCCTGCCAGGGTGGATTCGATCTCGTTGGCCCGATCCAGTAACTCGATCGCGCGCGGCAGCAACTGGCGGCTGAGTTCATTGAGTTGCAGCCGTTTGCCATAGCGGTCAAACAGGCGAGTATCGAACTGTTTTTCCAGCTCTGCCAGCGCCGTGCTGGTGGCCGACTGGGACAAGGACAACGCCTCTGCAGCGCGCGAAACGCTCTCAGAGCGGGCCACAGCAACGAAGACTTCCATCTGCCTGAGCGTGTATCTCATATCTATACCTTGGATATATTTTATTTAATAATTCAAATTTACAGATATTGTACCTGTGTTTAAGATGCAAATCTAGATAACCTGCAGGAATATAAAACCATGACGGCTAGCGAAAAATATACGGCAGAGACGATCACGCATCTGCATACGTGGACGCCCAGCCTTTTCACTTTGCGCACCACGCGCAGCGATGCATTCAAGTTTGTCCCTGGCCAGTTTGCCCGGCTGGGTGTGGAAAAGAACGGCAAGATTGTCTGGCGAGCGTATTCCATCTTGTCCGCCGATTATGACGAACACCTGGAGTTCCTCTCTATTGTGGTTCCCGGTGGCGAATTCACCAGCGAGTTGTCACGCCTGAAAGTCGGCGACACCTTGTACGTAGACAAAACCGCGTACGGTTTCCTCACACGGGATCGCTTCGAGCACGGTAAAGACTTGTGGATGCTGGCCACTGGCACCGGTCTGGCGCCGTTTTTATCCATCCTCTACGACTTTTCGGCGTGGGAAGAATATGACCGGCTGATTCTGGTGCAAAGCGTGCGCGAAAAGGCCGAACTGGCCTATGAAGAGACAATTCGCAGCTTTGCCAGCCATGAGTACTACAGCGAATTTGCACACAAACTGCATTACGTGCCGATCGTGACCCGGGAAGAAATGCCCGGCGCGCTGAGCGAGCGCATCACCACGCTACTGGCCAATGGCGGTCTTGAAGCACACACCGGCATTGCCCTGGACCATGAGCGCTCCCGCATCATGATTTGCGGTAACCCGGATATGGTCGATGAGACTCGCAAGCTGCTGGGCGAACGTGGTTTCACGCTTGCTCGCCGCGCGGTGCCAGGCCATCTGGCAGTGGAACAACTCTGGTAAGCCGGTCTGGCACAAAGCAAGAACAAAGGAGAGAACATGAAAATTCTGGTTGCCGTTAAACGCACCGTTGATCCCAACATCAAGGTGCGCATCAAGGCCGATCAGTCCGACGTGGATATTGCTGCAGCAAAAATGAGCATGAACCCGTTTGATGAAATTGCGGTAGAAGAGGCCGTTCGCCTGAAAGAAAAAGGGATCGCCACCGAGATCGTCGCCGTTTCTATTGGCGCGGCCAGCGTGCAGGACACCTTGCGCCATGCCCTTGCCATGGGCGCGGACCGGGCCATTCTGGTTGAACACGCCACAGCGACAGACTCGCTCACCGTCGCCAAACTGCTCGCGGCGGTTGCCCGCAAAGAAAACCCGGACTTGCTCCTCCTGGGCAAACAAGCCATTGACGACGACTCAGCCCAGGCCGGCCCCATGCTGGCAGCGCTATTGGGCATCGGCCAGGGTATTGCCGCCTCCCGCATTGCACCGGAAGACGGATTCGTCACGGTGACCCGCGAAGTAGATGGCGGGCAAGAGACCCTGCGCTTGCCGCTGCCGGCGCTCGTCACCAGCGACTTGCGTCTGAACGAACCGCGCTATGTGAAACTGCCCAATTTGATGCAAGCCCGCAAGAAGCCGCTGGAAACCCTGACGCCTGAAGGTTTGGACGTATCCGCCTCTGCGCGCACCACCCTGCTTCAGGTGGCCGAGCCCCCTGCCCGCAAAGCCGGCATCCGGGTCGGCAGTGTTGATGAACTGATTGAACGCCTGCGGTCTGAGGCAAAGGTATTGCCATGAGCACGCTCCTGCTTGCAGAACACCAGA
>JASLES010000426.1 GCA_030151005.1 Silvimonas sp. | reverse complement strand
CAGGCTTTGTGCATGAAACCGTGATGGATGATTTTGGCACCATGGCGGCGTGGCAAGTGTATGCCTGCGGCGCGCCGGTAATGGTGGAAGCTGCTTATAAAAACTTTGTGGCGCGCGGCTTGCCGGAAGATGAATTTTTCTCGGATGCGTTCTTTAGCTCTAAGGATGCCGCCAAACCAGCTGCCTGACAGGCCGTCTGACCCAACAAAAAAGCCACCGCAACCCGTGGCTTTTTTGTTGCCCGCACCCTGAAAAAAAGCCCCGCAATATAGCAGGGCTGAAGGGCAAACTGGCTGTGAAAATGAAAGCTGGCGATGCTTATCCGGGCAGGGTGGCAGGGTCGACGGCCAGGCCATCGTCCGTCCAGCGGCGCAGGCCAAGGACTTTTTCCCCCAAGGGGCTCAGTTCAGCACGCGGATAGCGGGTTTGCTCCCAGTTGCGCGGATCGCCTGGAAAGGCGTACCCGCGTGCAGGTTCACGGCGATACCAACTCCCGACACGCCAATCCCGCAATTCAGTGTTTTCTTCGTCGGCAGGCGTGAACGAGATGTATTGCGCCAGCCGTACTTTGTTGGTCGAGGTATTGGGTCGGATGCCATGGGCCAGCAGGCTGTTGAAGATTAGCAAGTCGCCGGCCTGCATCGGGATAAACTGGACCGGCCACGGCACGCTGGCCAGATCCGGTTGCCAGGGGTTACGGTCTGCCGGGGCGGTTTTTCGCCATTCGGCGAACTGTTCAAACAGTTGGGGAATGCACTGGAAACCGCCACCTTCTTCGGTGGTGTCTGACAAAGCCAGTACACCTTGCACATTCACCGGCAAGGGGGTCAACGTGGTGTCGGCATCCCAGTGGATGAAGCCGCCAAACTTGCGGGCACCCTGGTTAGGCGGGTTCAGATTGGCGCGATCGATCGTCACCCACAGGTCTTCCCGATCCCAGATGTCGACAAACGCGTTGTAGATGCGTTCGGACTGGCGGTTATCCCACATGGTCTGGTTCTGATAAGCCTCCACCATGCCCGAGCCGTTGAGTTCTTTCATTTCATGGTCGCGTAATTGCGGTTTGGTCCAGTTGGCCGGGTCTTGCGGGGTCAGTTCCTGGAACGCCCACAGGAAGTCCGTCGTACGTTTGACGGCCTCCGGCGAGACGGCGTTCTTGATGATCACGTAGCCATAACGTTGCCAGTGGGCAAAATCCGCTTCCGACAGCACGCGTAGCGGCAGTTCTTTTTTCAGATCACGCAATTGCACTTGATCCAGATAGGCAACAGACGGGTTGCCGGGGCGGTTGTCGCCATATTGGTAGCGATCGTTCATGGTGTACTCCAGGGTGGATGCGCTGATTTTGCGCTGCGCACTGGATGCCGTTTACGCTTGATATAGCGCAAACTGATACTATTGTGACGTCTGATTGTGCAGTGCAGGTGAGAGTTTGAAACCACAACGTGAACACGTGACCGTGCCAGATGGCGCTTCCTGGGCCTTGCTCTGGCGAGAACTGCCCAATCTGCCGTTTGAATGGCACTACCACCCGGAATTTGAACTGACGCTGACCGTGAATGCGGCCGGGCAACGGTACATCGGCGATCATCTGGGGGACTTTGCTGACGGTGATCTGGTGCTGGTGGGCCCCAACTTGCCGCATACCTGGTCGGCTCAGCGTGCGCTGGATGACGCCCGCCCGGTGCTGGCGGTTGTGGTGTGGTTCAGTCGGGAGTGGGTAGAACAACTGGTGACGGGTTTGCCAGAACTGGCGCCCATCCGCAGGCTTGCCGGTCAGGCCGGCCGTGCCTTGCGGTTTTCCGACGCCGTCGCCGCCCAGGTGCGCCCGCAATTGTTGCAACTGGAGGCGCTGGATGCCGCACGCCGGTTGCCACTCTTGCTGGATGTGCTCCTGGCGCTGGCGCGCGATGTGCAAGCAGAACCGCTATCGGCCGGCGCCGTCATGCCCGATGCCCAAGGCGGCCAGGATAGGCTGGCGCGCGTACTAGACCTGATGCATCAGCGTTTTGCTGAACCCCTGACGATCGAAGAACTCGCCGCGCGCGCCGCGCTGTCAGTCGGGGCGTTTCACCGTTTTTTCAAACGGCAGACCGGCAAAACCGTGACGGCTTATCTGGCGCAGCTGCGAATAGGGCACGCCTGCCAGTGGCTGATCCAGAGCGAGAAGCCGGTGGGTATGGTGGCGGAAGCGGCGGGATACCGGAATCTGGCCCACTTTAACCGGCAATTTCTGGCCGCCAAGGGCATGCCCCCCCGACAGTTCCGCCAGCGGTATCGTGCGCCATGAAGGTGAGTTGACGCTGGGCATGAAAAAACCGGACCCGAAGGTCCGGTTTTTTTACACTCGGCCAGAGAGAGGCTGGCCAGACTGTAGTGCCTGAGTCGATTAGAACCAGGTCTTCAGGCCAGTCATCACGCGGTAGCTGCTTTCACCCGGAGCTGCGGTGGTGTCGTTACCGTAGTACAGCGCGTCGTCAGCAGCGCTGAACGATGCGTTGTCGCCGTTCTTCACGTAACGGGCATCAACGAAAGCCAGGCTGTGCTTGGACAGGCTGTAGTTGTAGCGAGCATCAACAGCTTGAGCGCCGCTGTCGTTCTGGGTAGCGCCGTTCAGCTTGGCGTCACGCAGGTTGATGTAGCTCAGGTAAACACCGTGCTTGCCTTGCTCGTAGGAGCCTTGGGCAACCCACATGTCTTGCTTGGTTTCGTCGCCGGTGTAGGTTTGTTGAACGCGCTTGAAGCCGCCCTTCACACCAAAGCCGTTGTCAAACTTGTAGTTTGCGCCAGCGTACCAGTTCTTGCTGTCGGTACCGTCCAGGAGTTCCGGTTGGCCGGAGATATCTTCAGCACTGATGTTGTCACGATGCTGGTAGGTACCATCGATACCCAGACCTTGCCACTTGTAGTTGGCGGTCAGGTCGTAGCCCTTGCTGCCCTGGCGGCTTTGATCTTCCAGGAAGTAAGCAGCGGAAGCATTGAAGCCGTACAGGCTCGGCATGTCGTAACGCACAACGTTCTTGGCGTAGTTGGCTTGACCGAAGCCGTAGTCACGAACCAGCCACTCAGC
>JASLES010000382.1 GCA_030151005.1 Silvimonas sp. | reverse complement strand
CAGAGGTCTACCCGATTGAAGACCTGGTCTGGGACAACACCAACATTGCCCTGTGGTTCCGCGCCGACATCCTGAACCTGCACCAACTGGACAACGCCGCGCTGGAACGCCTGCTGGCCCGCCTGGATAACAGCGAACGTGACGATTACACCGACATCGCCACCCTGATCGGCATCGAGTTTGACGAAAACACGGTATGGGGCCAACTCACCGTACTGGAACTCAAACTGCTGATTCATCTGGCCTTGCAGCAATTTGAAGACGCGCAAGACCTGGTGGGCGCCTTCTTGCAATACAACGACAACACGCTGGACCGCGGCCTGTTCTACCAAGCCCTGAGCGCCGTGCTGGAAGTGGTGTTGAGCGACGAGATGGAACTGGACGACTACGTATACAACTTCCGCCGCATGTTTGGCGACGCCCGCATGGACGCCGCCCTGGGCTCGGTCGATGGCAGCGTGCGTTTCTACGGCCTGACCCCAACCAGCATGAAACTGGAAGGGCTGGACCGCCATCAACGCCTGATCGACAGCTACAAAAAACTGCACGTCGCCCGCGCCAAAACGGCGGCTGGCGCAGGTCAGCAGTAATCCGACTGGCAGCCCGGTTGTAAAACCGTTCGGGTCTTGCCCCTCACTCAAAAAAGCCACCGCTAAACCGGTGGCTTTTTTCATGACCCACTGCTTGTTTGTGCTCCTCACCAACACGCTATTGGTGCTTGGCGATCTGGCATGTATCGCGCGAGAAAAAGACATAACTACAACAGCCAGGCCGGATTTCTAAAGTAATTTTGCTTGTAATACGACGCCCCAATAATGTGCATGATCACCAATAACTAATATATTACCAGGAAGGGGCGCTCATGCAATTCGCGTTATTTGTTGATGGAAAGGAAGTAGGCTGTTTTGAAACCGAGGAAGAAGCGGACGCCATGGCCGCCCGCTTTTTTCATGATGAAGCCAGAACATTGAAGGTTGAAAATCTCTCATTCCAGCAACCGGGCGCACCGAAATGGAAAACAAAAATCTGGCTAGCGCCCGCGGGGCAATGGATGAAGGGGGACGGGGGGTCTAGCTTGTTTATTCACTGATCTGATTGTTCATGTGAAATTTTAGAGGATTTTGAATTTATCGAGCGCACCAAAGGGACTACTGCTCTGGGGCGGATTGCTCTTTAATTTTTTGTTTATACCGTTTTATGGTTTCGTCTGGGAAGGTTAAGGCGCTTTGAATCTCTTTGCCGGTAAGAGGGGATGAGTCGCCGGTTTTTTTCTTCATCAGGGATAGGGGGCCTGCAATGCAAATCTCATATGCGACTTGATCTCCGGCTGTCTTGCCGGAAATAACCCACTCTGCACCGCTTTGCCACGTCCCGTTTATGTATTCGTATAGTATGCCAACCCCAGCGTTGCAATCCGCCGAAGCAACCCCGAAGCGCTGTCTTTTTTCCTTGTCGGAGTCTGGCCCCATAACACCTATCAAACCTGCATAGCCTTCCTGCGTCTGAACAAGGCTTTCCGTGTACAGATAGTAGCCGGTTGGCGATGCCATGGTTCCTGCTCTCCCGATAAACACGCGGTCTGCATGTGCAGGGGTAACTACAACAAGAAAAAATGTTAAGAGGGCTGGTGGCGTGAGTGTTTTTTGCATGATCAGTCACTGTGTACTGTTATTCGTGCGCCTTGCTCTTGTTTGTGAGGTCACTGGCAGCAAAGCATAAGTCGAAGATTAAATGGTTAGGAGCATATTAGACGGGTGACCGTTGCCCCACCAACTCCTGTATGACGCCCCTTTGCCGGGCGTTTCTTTTTTGCCGATTCTTCGGGCTTCTCTGATGAATGCCTATTTGAAAACCGCGCTGGTGGCCAGTGTTGCCGTCGCCGTTGTGATGCGTGTTGATCCGCTCAAAAGATCGTGATCGGCGCTTAAGCCGGCCCGTCTTTTCCGACAACAACAAAGGATCAATCGCACATGGGCATGCTCAAGAAACAACTGAGCTTCATGAACGTGGCACAGGGTGTCACGGCGGCGGTGAATGATTCGCGAAACGAAGGGTCCGGATCATGATTTTTCCCGATGCTCGAATACGATCTTATGTTCGTATAATGTATATTATGTAAAGTAAGATGCCAGACAAACCGTAGGCAACCACAGAAGCCGTCACGGCCCCTGCAATGTTCCCTTTACCGCCGTACAGCGCCGGCATCGCCAAGATGGTGATTCCGGGCGCCGCGATCACGGCGGTTCCCGGATTTCTGGTGCTACGGTCAAACTGTGGCAACCGTTGGTTCGGTAGCGCCGAGTACGCGTAGCTTGATGGCGTCAGGTGTAATTGCTTCTCTTGCATGGAATCGAACCAGTTTGGTCCCTGCGTCTTCAAATACAGCCTCAACGAAGGCATCGCGGGTTTGCCGGTCTTTCCGTGCATGTGTGGCGTCGTCCAGTTCGATCACAGCCACTATCTGGTGCTTTGCATCGCAGATCACGAAATCCGCGCTTTTTCGGTCAATTCGGCTTCGCCACTGCTGGCTTTTCTGCTTGTCCGTAATATCCACAATTCGGCTGATTTGTACTTGGGTAAAGATGTGATGGTCAGGGAGTGCAATTCTCAGTTTTTCGAAGAATGCCACCTCGCCTGCACTGCACAGGGTTGTTCTTTTTTTGTAGGGGTAAGGCCGATCTTTGAGGTTGGTTTTTCCGTCTTTCTTTTTGCTTAGTACGACTGCGCTAATCGCTGCCAACACAAAAATCAGGAGCAATAAAGACAGGGCTTTCATGGGTGCGGTTCCTTGTTATTGGTCGCCGCAACTTATCATGTGTCCTGTTTCCCTTGTCGATTTGTGAGGGGGTTGCTTGCGCTGGTGCAACAACCCGGACCAAGGGACTGATTTGTCAGTTTGGGGCTACCAGCCCCCACCAATGCGAACGTCAGACGACTTCCTATAATGCCAATGACGTTGGCGTTTAGCGCCAGCATGTGCCCGTATTTGCCACTTTGGGGTAACCATGGCCCAACTCATTAATCATCCGGTGATTTTCTTTGTCGTGGGATTGGTCTTGATGTTTCTGGCCGCGCTTTGGGGTGCCCGGTTTACGCGTAAAGCCAGTTTGCTGGATGAAGATGTCCGGGCGGATTTTGGTACGGTGCAGTCGGCGGCGTTAACGCTATTGGCGTTGGTGATCGGTTTTAGTTTGTCCATGGCGGTGAGCCGTTATGACCAGCGCAAAAATTATGAAGAGGAAGAAGCCAACGCCATTGGCACGGAGTATTTGCGTGCAGATTTGCTGGCCCCCGCTCAAGCGCAGCAGATGCGCACTTTACTCAAGCGATATCTGGCGCAACGCATTCTCTATTATTCGCCGCTGGATGATGCCGCGCTGGATGCCAACAACAAGCAGACGGCCGTTTTGCAAAACGCAATCTGGATTGCTGCGCGTGATGGCAGTCAAAGCGGCCCCAATCCGGTGACCGCTTTGGCGGTGGCGGGCGCAAACGACGTCATCAATACCCAGGGTTATACGCAAGCGGCGTGGTGGAACCGGATTCCCGCTGCGGCGTGGGCTTTGATGATTGTGTTGGGTTTGTTTTGCAATTTTCTGGTGGGCTTTGGGGGGCATGGGGACAAGACCAAAACCCGCTTGCTGGCGATCATGCCATTGGTGGTTGCGATCTCTTTTATGCTGATTGCAGATATTGATAGCCCGCGCAAAGGGGTGATCCGGGTGGTGCCGCAAAACCTGTTGAGTCTGGCCGCGTCCTTGGGGTGATGGCGGGATTTGGCGCGCTCAGTGGTTGATTGTTCTGAAAACGGTCAAAGACAGGCTAAGTTAAATGAAGCCGACAGTAGCCGACACCATGCCCATGTGCCGCCCCAACGCAAATAACGCCACCATGTATGACCCCCTTGCCCGTTTTTGCATGGCGGCTTTGCTGATCATTGCCGCCGGTTGGGCTGTTTGCGCCCAAGCCGCACCCGTGCTGCCTTTCCGGGTGGTAGGCACAGATGTCCAGCGGCAGGCCAATGGCGTGGTGGCGCTGATTGGGTACGCAGTGGTGCCAGATGTCACGACCAGTTCGCTTTCTATTAACAACGGCAGTACGGGCAACCCGGGTTTGTGGTCCACGCAACTGGGCGGCGGGGCCACCATCAGCGACTCTGTACCGCTGTATCTGGAAGGCCTGGCAGCCTACACCCGGTATGACCCCACCTTTGTCGCTACCGATGGCGCGGAAGACCGTAAATTGCCATTACGCTGGAATACCGGCGATGTCAGTGGCGGGATTGGTTGGGATTTTCCGGTGTCTGAATACATCAAAATCAGGCCCATTTTCAACATTGCGCTGGGCAAGGTGGTCAGTGATCTTACCGCCGGGCAATGGCTGATCAACCACAAGACCGATCGGGATATCACCTTTCTGGATGGTGGTTCACTCAATGCCTATGGCTTGGGTGGCTCACTCATGATGGTGTACGAAGACTTCAAGCCTGAGCGTGAGCAGGAAGTCGAAGTACGTTACTCCAACATCGTGCTGCAAAGTTTTGAAAGTGATGATGCCGTGCAAGGGCGGGCCGTAGCGCAGAGTCTGGGGGTGTGGGCGCGTTACCGCGCTCCTACTGGGATGACTGCGCTGGATCGGCCGGTGCGCTATGTGCTGGAGTTTGCGCATACGCAATACCTGGGCCAGTTGCGCGGCGCGTTGGGGTTTGATTACCTCACCTCGCTGGGCGTCGGGATGGAGCTGGATTCCAGCAAGTACGATGTGTTTATCACGCGCACCCGTCTCGTTGCCCGTTATGTATTTGGCAACAATGTCTCTGGGGTGTCGGTGGGGTTGGCGGCAAGTTTTTAAGCTGACGGTGGTGTCGGCCTTAAAAACCACTTTCACGCAGGAGTGCCGCCAGCAAATGGGCGCCCGCCTCTGCCAGCACGCTGCGGCGCTGGCCCTGAATCTGCAATTGCCCCCGGGTTTCCCACTGGCTGGGTGGTGGTGCATCCAGCTGAACCAGGACGTGAAAAACCGCAGGATTGGGCACCAGCGTATCGCGCTCGGCAGCCACCGGAATCGGCCCTTTATAGCGCGAGGCCAGCATGGCGTAATCCAGTTGTTTGACGCGGGTGCTGCTGATAGAGATCACCGTGCCGGTCACTACGCCCGTTTGCCCAACCGGATAAAACCGCACCGGGTTGCCAGTGGCGATTTTCTGTAGATCGTCTTGCCGGACATAGGCGTCAACCTGCCAGTGCTTGGGGTCAATCAAGACGCCGACCGGGGTCTTGGCATCAATCCACTGCCCTTTGCGCCACGTCGGATCAACATCCATCCATTGGCCGGAAAACGGTGCGTTCAGCGTAAGCCGGGCCATTTCCAGTTGTGTGGCTTGCGATTCTTTTTGCTGCACGTTGATGCGCTGTTGCGTGGCAACTTGTTGATCCAGCCCCTCTGTGTCGGCAATCAGGCCGGCCAACCGGGCTTCGTAACCGCGTAGCCCTGCTTCACTGCCTTGCATGCGCAACGCCAGATCAGGCTCTTGCATAACCATGAGTGTCTCGCCGGTCGCGACCGTGCCACCCGCATGAATCTGCTGGATTAACGCAGGGAACGGCACAAACACGCGCAGTTGGTGGGCAGAACGGGCCACGCCCACGGCCGCCACCTGACTGCGCCACGGTAAAGCCAGAATCAGAAAGACCAACCCCAGCAACAGCCAGAAACCCAGGCGGCGATTAGCGCGGATGCGGGCGCGGTTGGCCCACCAGTATTTCAATTCACGCAGAATGGGCATGGCGATGAACCAGGTGATTTCAACGGCAAACAAAAAAATGCCCAGCAGTTTGAAAAAGAAAAAGTACACGGTGGCAGCAATGCCCAGGAACAACACCAGCCGGTACAGCCAGGTTAAAAATTCGAACGCAATCAACAAACGTCGCTGCGTACGCGGAAAAGGCTCTGGCCAGGGTTCGTCCAGCCCCCACAAGCCACGGCGGATGGCGACTCTGGCCAGTGCCGACGCACGTTCATGCAAGTTGGGAAAATCCAGCAAGTCAGAGAGGATGAAATAACCATCAAAGCGCATGAACGGACTGGCGTTCAAGCCCAGAGACAACACCCAACTGGTGGTAGCCAGATACAACATGGCATTGCGCCATGCACCCGGATCACTTAACGCCCACGCCAGCGTCGCCAGCCCGGCAATCGCCAGTTCACACAAAATGCCGGCCGAGGCAATGGCCAGCCGCTGGCGTGAACTGCGCAGTTTCCAGCTCTCGCCAGTGTCCGTGTACAGCATGGGGAACAACACCACAAACGCCACGCCCATATGTGCTACCCGCAAACCCAACCGGGTGGCGACCAGCGCGTGGGCCAGTTCGTGCATGGCTTTGGCAAAGGCCAGTGCCAGGGCAAAGCTCAGCAAGCCGTTAACAGAAAAGGACTCCACCACGGCGGCGGAGAACGTATCCCA
>JASLES010000054.1 GCA_030151005.1 Silvimonas sp. | reverse complement strand
GTCACGCGTGAGATGCTGGTCGGCCTGCTGGACGATACGGAAGTGGATCACGCGTGACGTAGTCTTGTTCACGCTCACACAAGGCAATGGTGTCCTTCAATGCTTGGGCGACTTCGTATTCGGTATCAAGGTCGTTCTTGAGCATGGACGGAACATCGGTGCCAATGCGCAAGCGGGTGCGCGTAGCGACATTAGGCATGCCTTCCAGAAAAAGAATGCGTTCCATCAGCCGGGTAGCGTGGCCGATCTCGTCCTGGCGTTCATGGTCAATGCGTTCAAACAGGCGGTGATAACCCCAGTTCTTGTACATCTGGCTATGCAGAAAGTACTGGTCGATTGAGGTCAGTTCTGCGGCCAGCAGGTGATTGAGTGCATCGATAATATTGGTCTTGCCTTGCATGAGAGCCTCCGGTTCAATCGCCCATCTGCGCTTGCAGATAGTTGGCCAGACCCACTTCCGGGATCAGACCCAGCTGGGTTTCCACCCAGTCCACATACTCTTCTTCTTCTTCCAGCAATTCTGTCAGCATGTCGCGGCTGACATAGTCCTGGGCTTGTTCGGCGTTTTCAATGGCGCCGCGCAGCGTGGTCAAATAACCGGTGGTGAGCTTGAGGTCACAGGACAACATTTCCTGCGGATTCTCGCCAATCATCAATTTGCCCAATTGCTGCAGGTTGGGCAGGCCTTCCAGAAACAAAATGCGTTCGATCAGTTCATCGGCACGCTTCATGGCGTGGATCGACTCGTGATACACATGATCATTGAGCCGCTTGTAACCCCAGTTTTTGTACATGCGCGCATGCAGGAAATACTGGTTGATTGCGGTCAGTTCGTTGGTGAGCACGGTGTTCAGCGCTTTCACCACATCAGGATTACCCTGCATGATGCTTTCCTCTTGTTGTCGGGCTGACCGTATATTCTAGAACAGCGCCATGGGGATCACTGCGATAATTCATCCGTTTCCTGCCGCCAGCAGATCGTGTTAGGCTGCGCGCCGACGCTATAAAGGTATAGATCACCATGAGTCAACCCACGATTTCGCAAGACCTGATCCTTCTGGCCCATGAACTGGCCGACATTTCTGGTCAGACCATCCGCAGCTATTACCGTCACGACGTGTCGATTGTTTCCAAGGCTGACGACAGCCCGGTTACCGTGGCCGACCGCGAAGCCGAGCGCGTCATGCGCGAACGCATTCGTGCTGCGCGCCCCAATGACGGCATCATTGGCGAAGAACACGGCGAAGAAAACACGGACGCTGAATGGGTGTGGGTGCTTGATCCCATTGATGGCACCAAATCCTTTACCGTGGGCCGGCCCTTGTTTGTCACGCTGATTGGCCTGCTGCATTTTGGCAAACCCGTGCTGGGCGTGATCAATCAACCCATCGTGAACGATCGCTGGATTGGCGGCGAGGGCGTGCCCAGTACGCTTAACGGCAAACCCATCACAACCAGCCAGATCTCTGCGCTGGCAGAAGCAAAGATCGGTACTACCGGCCCCGAGCATCTGAATGCCTGCGCGCAGGTCTTTGCTGACCTCGTCAAAGCCTGCCGTTACCCGGTCTACGGCGGCGACGGCTACCTGTACGGCCAGGTGGCTGCTGGCTGGCTGGATATCGTGGTGGAAGAGGGCCTCAAGCTACATGATTACGCCGCACTGGCGCCGGTGATCATTGGCGCAGGTGGTGTAATGACTGACTGGCAGGGCGAACCCTTGCGTCTGGGTAGCGCTGGCCGCGTGCTGGCGGCAGGTAATGCCGCACTGCATGCACAAGTGCTCCCCGCTTTGCGCGGCTTGCCGGTATAATCAGCGCATCGCAAAAAAACAAACACGGTGTTTTGCATCCATGGCTCAAGATATCAATTACGTTTCTGAATTCACCCAGTTCATGCGCGGCTACCTGGCTGAGCACACGGATGTGGCCAAGGGCCAGGTCGAAGGCCGTTCCTTGTTGTGGGATAAAGCCCCCATCAACCTGGATGAAAAAGCCCGTAACGACGCTTCCCGCGTGGCACAAAAGTCTTACCCGTACCAAGCCGACTGATTCGATGGTGCGCTAATAAAAAAAGGCCGGTTTTCCGGCCTTTTTTCATGTCTGCAGTCCAGGTGCGCCGCCGGGCAAGTGCGATGCCGCACCCGCAGCGTGCGTGGTAATATTCGGCCCTCATAAATTTATGCCCAGTCTGATTGATTCAGGAGCTTGTCATGCGTATCGGAACACCGCTTTCTTCCACTGCCACCCGTGTCATGCTGCTTGGCTGCGGCGAACTGGGCAAAGAAGTCATCATCGCCCTGCAGCGTCTTGGGGTTGAAGTGATTGGTGTAGACCGCTACCCGGATGCGCCTGGCATGCAAGTAGCACACCGCAGCCACGTCATCAACATGGCTGATCCCAAGGCATTGCGCGCGTTGGTGGAACAAGAACGCCCGCACCTGATCGTGCCGGAAATTGAAGCCATTGCCACTGAAGAGTTGCTGCGTATTGAGGCAGACGGCCTGGCCGAAGTAATCCCGACTGCCCGCGCGACTAATCTGACCATGAACCGCGAAGGCATTCGCCGCCTGGCCGCAGAAGAACTGGGCCTGCCGACCTCGCCGTACTGCTTTGCGTCCTCGCTGGAAGAAATGCAGGCCGCCGTTGCCGAGATCGGCTTTCCGTGTCTGGTCAAACCGGTGATGTCGTCATCCGGCAAGGGCCAGTCCACGCTGCGTTCAGAGGCTGACGTGGTGCCGGCCTGGGAATACGCGGCCAGTGGCGGTCGTGTGAATCAGGGCAAAGTGATCGTCGAAGGTTTTATTGATTTTGAATACGAAATCACCCAACTGACCGTACGCGCCGTGGGCGACGCTGGCGATGTAGAGACCTTCTTCTGCGACCCGATCGGTCATGTGCAAGTGAAGGGCGATTACGTGGAAAGCTGGCAACCGCAACGCATGAGCCCGCTGGCGCTGGAACGCTCCCGCGAGATCGCCAAAAAGATCACCAGCAATCTGGGCGGTCGTGGCCTGTTTGGCGTAGAGCTGTTTGTGAAGGGTGACGAGGTATGGTTCTCTGAAGTTAGCCCGCGTCCGCACGATACCGGCCTTGTGACGCTGACGAGCCAGCGTTTCTCTGAATTTGAACTGCACGCCCGCGCGATCCTGAAACTGCCGGTGGATGTCTCCCTGCGTGAACCGGGTGCCAGCGCCGTGGTTTACGGTGGCATGGAAGAAAAAGGCATTGCGTTTGAAGGTGTCGAAAAAGCCCTGGCCGTGCCCCGTGCGGACGTTCGCCTCTTCGGCAAGCCAGAAGCGTTTGAGCGCCGCCGCATGGGTGTTGCTGTCGCTGCTGCTGATAACACCGACGAGGCGCGCGAGCGCGCCAAACTGGCGGCTAGCCTGATCAAACCGGTCAAGGGTTGAGCGTGGAAGAAGTAACGCAACTGACGCCTTACCAGATGCTGGGTGGAGAAGCACCGCTGCGCCATCTGGTCGACCGTTTTTACGACATCATGGATACCGACCCGCGCGTGCTGCCGTTGCGGCAAATGCACGGGCCGGACCTGACCCCCATTCGCCAGAAGCTGTTCGAGTTTTTGTCGGGTTGGTTGGGCGGGCCGTCACTCTTTATCGAAAAATACGGTCACCCGATGTTGCGCGCGCGGCATATGCCGTTTGCGGTGGATGAAGACGCCCGCGATCAGTGGTTGTTGTGCATGTACACGGCGATGGATGAAGTGCCGATGGAACAGGCATTGCGGGATCATCTGGAAGATGCGTTTTTCCGGACTGCGGATTTTATGCGGAATCGGTGATGTGGTTGTGGTTGAAAAAAAGCCTCGGATTGACCGGGGTTTTTTTGTTGAGGGCGTGTTCTGCGTACCACTTCGTCATTCCCGGCCTCGGCGGCCCCCTTAGCGGGAATCCAGCTACACAGTCCGTCAGAACCGTCGCCTCAAACCCCACCCTCATACCCCGCCTGTCGCCAGGCCTCAAACACGGTCACTGCCACGGCGTTAGACAAATTCAAGCTGCGGTTTTCT
>JASLES010000252.1 GCA_030151005.1 Silvimonas sp. | reverse complement strand
TCAACCGTCATTTGTCCGAGGTCTTCACCACTGCGACTACGCACGGCCACCAAGCCACCAGCTTTTTCCTTGTCGCCAACGATGAGTTGATACGGCAAGCGCTGCAAGCTATGTTCGCGAATTTTATAGGTTATTTTCTCGTTTCTCAAGTCCGCCTGTACACGGAAACCTGCTTGAGTGAGCTTTTGGACCACTTCAGCCGCATATTCGGCCTGGTGTTCCGAGATATTCATGACCACCATTTGCGTTGGTGCCAGCCACAAGGGGAAGGAACCAGCAAAGTTTTCGATCAGGATACCGAGGAAACGCTCCATCGAACCGACGATGGCACGGTGCAACATGATCGGCTTTTGACGGCTGTTATCTTCTGCCACGTACTCCGGGCCCAGACGCTCTGGCAGGACAAAGTCCAGCTGCAGCGTACCGCATTGCCAGGAACGACCAATGGCGTCCTTGATGTGGTATTCGATCTTCGGGCCGTAGAACGCGCCCTCACCGGGCAACTCTTCCCATTCCACACCGCAGGCGCGCAGGGCTTCACGCATGCCTTGCTCAGCCTTGTCCCAGCCTTCTTCGCTGCCAGCGCGTTTTTCCGGGCGCAGCGCCAGTTTGATGGAGACATCGTTAAAGCCCATGTCTTCATACACGCTCATAGCGAGCGCATGGAAGGACTTGGCCTCTTCGATGTACTGACCTTCCGTACAGAAGATATGCGCATCATCTTGCGTGAAACCGCGTACGCGCATCAGACCGTGCAAAGAGCCGGAAGGCTCGTTACGGTGACAGGCACCAAACTCGGCGAGGCGCAACGGCAGGTCACGATAGGAGCGCAGATCGCTATTGAAAATCTGCACATGCCCCGGGCAGTTCATCGGCTTCACAGCGTAGGTACGCTTTTCCGATTCCGTGATGAACATATTTTCCTGGTAGTTTTCCCAGTGACCGGAGCGCTCCCACAAAACACGATCCATCACTTGCGGTGTGCGCACTTCCTGGTAGCCAGCCTTGATCAGGCGGCGACGCATGTACTGCTCAACCGATTGCCACAATTGCCAACCCTTGGGGTGCCAGAACACCATGCCCGGAGCTTCTTCTTGCATGTGAAAGAGGTCCAGCGCCTTGCCGATCTTGCGGTGGTCGCGCTTTTCCGCCTCTTCCAGACGATGCAGATAAGCCTCAAGGTCTTCTTTCTTTGCCCAGGCTGTGCCGTAGACACGCGTCAGCATTTCGTTCTTCGAGTCGCCGCGCCAATAGGCACCGGCAACCTTCATCAACTTGAACACTTTGAGCTTGCCCGTGGATGGCACGTGCGGGCCACGGCACAAGTCAGTGAAATCACCTTCGCGATACAGGCTCAGGGTCTGGTCAGCGGGGATGGATTCAATGATCTCGGCTTTGTATTTCTCGCCAATACCCTTGAAGTACGCAATAGCGTCATCACGCGAGAGTTCGTACCGCTCAACCGGGATGTCCTGTTTGGCCAGTTCAGCCATTTTCTTTTCAATGGCAGCCAGGTCTTCCGGTGTAAACGGGCGGGAGTAACTGAAGTCGTAATAGAAGCCGTCTTCAATCACCGGGCCGATGGTGACCTGGGCTTCCGGAAACAGCGTTTTGACTGCATAGGCCAGCAAGTGAGCCGTGGAGTGGCGGATGACCTCAAGGCCATCGGCGTCTTTGTCGGTCACAATGGCAAGATTCACGTCATGATCGATCACGAAGCTGGTGTCGACGAGTTTGCCGTCCACCTTGCCTGCCAGCGCAGCACGGGCCAGACCGGCACCGATACTGCCAGCTACACCGGCAACGGAAACCGGCACGTCGAATTGTCGTTTGGAACCATCAGGAAGCGTAATCGAGATCATGATCTTGTCGCCTTGAATTCGGGTGTCTCAGTCAATCCGGCCAACTTGAAGTGTTCTGCCGGAGGAACCGCTTTGCGAGCGGCAAAAAAAAAGTGCGGGCAGCGCCGCACTTTTTTATAAAACCAAAGCCATAGCACGGCTACCGCGTTTATTTACCGGTAGTCGTGGTAGTTCGGAACATGGCTTGATTTCCTTTACTGAATTCGTTGGTAGGCACGATTGGACTCGAACCAACGACCCCCACCATGTCAAGGTGGTGCTCTAACCAGCTGAGCTACGTGCCTGTCGAAGGAACGCAATCATAGCGACAAGCCATGCACTGCGCAAGCCCCTTGTTGAAAAAAACCGGACAACCAGAAACATCTGGCTACGCCCTGCTCCAGGTGCGGACCAGCAAAAAGCCCCGAATCCGGGGCTTTTTGCTGGTAAGGCTTTGTTTACAAGCCAGGTTTGCGCCAGAAGTAGCGCCAGACAAACCCCGGCCAGGCCATCACAATAAACAACGCTGCGGTGGCCACGTAAAACCACCAATGCTGTGGCTGGACGCTGGTGACCCGCGCTTCCAGCACCCGGGCGATCAGGCCGACCCCCAGATACAGCACGACGAGTTCCAGCAAACGCCAGCCGAAATTCATCCTGAGTGTGGCAGGCGGAATGAAGAACCCAACCCGATCACTCAGAAACGGCAAATTGGCGGCCAGGGCCGCCAATCCGCAGAGGAGGATGATCTCCAGCATCTGTACTTAGGCCGGCAGCAGCGAATGCGCTACAGCAGCAGAGATGACGTACAACAGACGATCTGGTGCCAGGCCAATCAGGATCAGCAGCACACAGTTAAGCGACAGCACCACACGGGTGTCGATGCCGGCCACGATCGGGTTCTTGTCCTCTGCATCGTCAAAGTACATCACCTTGACCACGCGCAGGTAATAGAACGCGCCAATCACGGACATCAGCACGCCGTAGATGGCCAGCCAGGTCAGGCCCATGTTCACCACGGCTTCCAGCACAGCCAGCTTGGCGAAGAAGCCAATGAACACCGGAATACCAGCCATAGAGAACATGACAAACAGCATCATCAGCGCAAACCACGGGCTGCGCTGGTTCAGGCCCTTGAAGTCCTCAATCCGGTCTGCCTCAAAGCCTTCACGCGACAGCAGCATCACTACGCCGAAGCCGGCGGCAGTGGTCAGCATATAGGTCACGGCGTAGAAGAACGCGGCGGCGTAACCGACCGGTGTACCCACCAGAATACCCAGCAACAGGAAACCCATGTGCGAGATGGTGGAGTACGCAAACATACGCTTGATGTTGGTCTGGGCAATCGCCGAGAGGTTACCCACAGCCAGCGAGAGCACCGCCATCAACACCAGCATGTAGCGCCAGTCTTGCACATAGGCCTCAAGGCCTTGGGCAAGGATGCGGATCACAAAGGCAAAAGCAGCGATCTTCGGAGCAGAACCAATCAACTGGGCAATGGGGGTCGGTGCACCTTCGTACACGTCAGGCACCCACATATGGAACGGCACAGCACCCAGCTTGAAGCCGATGCCGGTCACGATAAACACCAGGCCGAAGATGACCAGCAGGTGATTGACTTCACCATTCATGATGCGTTGGGCAATGGTCAGCAGATCGAGGCTGTGCGTACCACCGTATACCATCGACATGCCATACAACAACATGCCGGAGGCCAGCGCGCCCAGAATGAAGTACTTCATGGCCGCTTCAGTGGCGTGCACGTTGTCACGACGCAAACCGACCAGCGCATACAGCGACAGCGACAGGAGTTCCAGACCCACATACAGCGTGACGAAGTTGAGCGAGGAGCTCATCACCATCATGCCCAGCAACGCAAAGAGCGTCAGGCTGAACAATTCGCCCTTGTAGATACCACGAGACTCTGCGTAGGTGCGGCCATAAATGAGCACCAGCGCAACACCGAGCACCATGCCGATCTTGGCTACGCCGGCAATCGGATCAGCCACAAACATGCCACTGAATGCCAGTTGTGCGGGTTGGGCCAGGCTATTGACCAGCAGACAGGCCGTGACGGCCAGCGCAACCAGTGTCAGCAGGTAAGTGAAGTGACGTTTGGCGTCGGTAATAAAAAGATCGATCAGCAAAATGACTGACACAGCCACCAGGAGAAAAATCTCCGGTGCGGCAGCCCATGCGTTAAGACTGGTCCAGGTCATGCTCTAAACCCTTATAAATTCGTCAGTGCTATTAGTGTGGCGGCTTATTGCGGCAACTGGGGTGTTGGCAGCTTGGACTGCGAAACATGCCAGATCAGGTCGTTCACGGACACGTGCATCAGATCCGTAAACATCTTGGGGTACAGACCCATGCCCAGCACGGTCACGGCCAGAACCACCAGAATCAGCAGTTCACGCTTGTTCACGTCTTTGAGTTCGGCCACATGATGGTTGGCAACATCACCAAAAATCACGCGCTTGTACATCCACAGGGTATAAGCAGCACCGAAGACCAGTGTGGTAGCGGCAAAGAAGGCAAACCAGAAATTGACCTGGATTGCACCGAGCACCACAAAGAACTCGCCCACGAAACCGGAGGTTGCCGGCAGGCCGGAATTGGCCATGGCGAACAACATCATGAACGCGGCAAAGATCGGCATCTTGTTCACAACACCGCCGTAGTCGGCGATCTTGCGGCTGTGCACACGGTCGTACATCACACCAATACAGAAGAACATGGCGGCGGATACGAAACCGTGGGAGATCATCTGCACGATGGCGCCTTCAACCGCAAACTGGTTGAGCTGCGTGCCGCCGGCAAACATGAAGAAACCGAGCGTGACAAAACCCATGTGCGAAATGGACGAATACGCCACCAACTTTTTCATGTCCGTCTGCACCAGCGCAACCATACCGATGTAAACCACGGCGATCAGCGAGAACAGCACGAACACCCAGGCGTATTCACGGCAGGCGTCCGGCACGATCGGCAGGGCAAACCGCAGGAAACCGTACGCACC
>JASLES010000226.1 GCA_030151005.1 Silvimonas sp. | reverse complement strand
GATGGCCCGCTCAAGGCATTGATCATTGACTCCTGGTTCGACAACTACGTTGGCGTGATCATGCTGGTGCGTGTGGTCGATGGCGAACTGCGCCCGAAGGACAAGATTCTGGTCATGTCGACCAAGGCGCAACATTTGTGCGAACAGGTTGGCGTGTTAACGCCCAAATCGGTTCAGCGCGATGTCCTGCGCGCCGGCGAGGTGGGTTTTGTCATTGCCGGTATCAAAGAGCTGGCCAGTGCCAAGGTGGGCGATACCGTTACCCTGGTTAAACCGGCCGCGGAAGAACCGTTGCCTGGCTTCAAGGAAGTGAAATCTCAGGTGTTTGCCGGTTTGTATCCGGTAGAAAGCCACGATTTTGAAGCGCTGCGTGAGTCGCTGGAAAAACTGCAACTGAACGATGCGTCACTGCATTTCGAGCCGGAAGTCTCGCAAGCGCTGGGCTTTGGCTTTCGTTGCGGTTTCCTGGGTTTGTTGCACCTGGAAATCGTGCAAGAACGCCTTGAGCGCGAATTCGATATGGATCTCATCACCACGGCACCAACGGTGGTGTATGAAGTGCTGATGAAAGACGGCACGATCGTTGAGGTGGAAAACCCTTCCAAACTGCCGGATCCGGGCAAGGTGGAAGAAATCCGCGAACCCATCATCACGTCGACCATTCTGGTGCCCCAGGATTATGTGGGCGCAGTGATGACGCTGTGTAACCAGAAGCGCGGCGCGCAACGCAATATGCAGTACATGGGGCGTCAGGTCATGCTGACTTATGACATGCCCATGGCTGAAGTCGTGATGGACTTCTTTGACAAGCTCAAATCTGTCTCGCGCGGCTATGCCTCGCTTGATTACGACTTCAAGGAATTCCGTTCAGATGATCTCGTCAAACTGGACGTCCTGGTCAACGGCGAACGGGTGGATGCGCTGAGCCTGATCGTGCACCGTGCCAGTTCGGTCTATCGTGGTCGCGAACTTGTTTCCAAAATGCGGGAACTCATTCCGCGCCAGATGTTCGATATTGCCATCCAGGCGGCAATCGGCGCTCATATCATTGCCCGTGAAACGGTCAAGGCCATGCGTAAAGACGTATTGGCAAAGTGCTATGGCGGCGATATTACCCGCAAGAAAAAGCTGCTGGAAAAACAGAAAGCAGGTAAAAAGCGCATGAAACAGGTGGGTAACGTGGAAATTCCGCAAGAGGCCTTCCTCGCCATCCTGCAAGTCAGCGACAAATAAACAAATATAAACACGGTCAACGGCATGTGCCGGCAGGGTGGTAAAACACCCCGCTTGTTCCAATCCAATCCATAACAAGGTTTCTGATGAACTGGCTTTTTATCGGCATCGTGGTGACTTTGCTTGGCCCGATCATGATCGCGCTGGGCAGCAAGCAGGAACGCACCGGCCCGGAAGCGCCGCAACTGGTGCAGTACGGCTACCTTTTTGCCATTGTGGGCGTGTTTATCCTCCTGGTGCAGTACCTGTCGATCGCTGCCGCCATGCTGGTGTTTGTGCTGTTGACCGGTATCGTCTGGGCACTGGACAAGTTTGTTTTGGGCAAAAAGCGGGGCGCTGCCCACGTGCCGGACTGGGTTGAATACGGCCGCGGCTTTTTCCCGGTGATTCTGGTGGTGTTCTTGCTGCGCTCGTTCCTGATTGAGCCCTACCAGATTCCGTCCTCTTCCATGCGCCCGGGCCTTGTGGTCGGTGACTTCATCGTGGTGAACAAGTTTGCCTACGGCTTGCGTGTGCCGGTGCTGAACAATGTGTTCATTCCGGTGGGCAAGCCCCAACACGGCGACGTGATGGTGTTTAACTATCCAGAAAACCCGGCTGTGAATTACATCAAACGAACCATTGGTGTGCCGGGCGATACCGTGGAGTACCGCAACAAGCATTTGACCATTAACGGTCAGCCAGTGCCGACGCAAGATGCCGGCACGCTCGATTATGTGGAAGACGGCGTGCAACTGGTGCGCAACAAGCAGTTCCTGGAAAAGCAGGGCGAGCATGTCTACAACACGCTGGAAGCGATCGAGAATCCGCCATACGTAATGCTTTCGGAGGTGCGTGACTTTCCGTACCGCGAAAACTGCCGCTATGATGACGAAGGTTTTACCTGCAAGGTGCCGGACGGGTATTACTTCATGATGGGCGACAACCGCGATCACTCTGCGGATAGCCGTTACTGGGGTTTTGTGCCGGATAAGTATGTAGTGGGCAAGGCGTTCCTGGTGTGGTTCAACCCCAAAGCGTTGAGCCGTATCGGGACAGTCATTCACTAAACGCAGCCGCGCACGGCTGTTTGCCAACCGGGCAGGATGATCCGGGGGCATTGAAGGGGATCATTAAAAAATGCGCAAGCAAGCGGGTTTGTCATTCTTTGGTTTTATTGTTGTTGCCATGGTGGTTGGTGCGGCAGCGGTGACTTTCTTTAAAGTGGTACCGGCCTGGGTTGAGTATTTCAATATCCAGAGAACCATCACTTCGCTGGTAAAAGAAGAAGGAAGCGCGCCGCCGGCTGAAATCCGTAGTGCATTCGAAAAGCACTCCGAAATTGACGATTACGTTTCGGTCAAGCCGGAGGATCTCAAGATTTCCCAGGCTGGCGGTATCACTAATATCAGCGTGAGCTATGAGCGCGTTGTGCCTTTGGTTGGTAATACCAGTCTGCTGTTTGCATTCGATATTTCCAAATCAAGTGCGCCGGCTGTAGGTCAGTAAACAGTGTCTATTGTGCTTCCTCCCGAGCACCTGCAAAAGGTGCTCGGTTATACCTTTTCCGAGCAGCGCCTCATCAAACAGGCGCTGACTCATCGCAGCTTTGCTTCTACCCATAACGAACGTCTTGAGTTTGTCGGCGATGCCGTACTTAATGCGGTGGTTGGTCGTTCGCTGTACATCCATTTCCCCAAGCTCAATGAAGGCGAGTTGTCGCGTTTACGCGCCAGCCTTGTCCGGCAGGAGTCGCTGGCCAACGTCGCTAGCGAACTCAACCTGGGCGACTATCTGTGGTTGGGTGAGGGTGAACTGAAAAGTGGTGGCCATCGCCGTCCGTCCATTCTGGCCGATGCGCTGGAAGCCATTTTTGGTGCGGCCTGGCTTGACGGTGGTTTTGAAGCGGCGCAATCGATCATCGAGCGATTGTTTGTCAGTCGCATCGAATCCATTGACCCCGCGCGGGCGCTCAAAGACCCGAAAACCGCCCTGCAAGAGTGGTTGCAAGCCCGCCACCACGCTTTGCCGCTCTATGAAGTCGTGCGCCAGGAAGGGGAGTCTCCTAACCTTGTGTTCGAGATGTCCTGCAGTATTCCCGCGCTAAAAGTCACTACGCTGGCACAGGGCCCAAGCCGGCGTTCAGCAGAACAACTTGCCGCCGGTGAAGCACTGGGTATGCTGAAAGAGAAGTACCCGGGTAAAGCGCCGCGGCGCGCCTGAGTGTCCTGCCCGCTGCCGGGCCGACCTGCAATTTCAATATCAAGTTCTGGAGCCTGTCATGGCTGATTCCGAAGTTATCGCCGGCGCGCCAAGCGCCGACGGGTTCCGTTGTGGTTTTGTCGCCATTGTCGGCCGTCCCAACGTGGGTAAATCCACGCTGATGAACCATCTGATTGGTCAGAAGATCAGCATCACCTCGCGCAAGGCGCAAACGACGCGTCACCGTATTACCGGCGTATACACCTCCGACGAAGCCCAGTTTGTCTTTGTCGATACCCCAGGCTTTCAGACCCGCTAAAAGAACGCATTGAATGATGCGATGAACCGCAACGTGACCACCACGCTGGCGGACGTCGACGCGGTGTTGTTTCTGGTCGAGGCCGGGCAGTTTGGCGCAGCGGACGAAGCCGTGCTCAAGCTCTTGCCCAAGCATCGGCCTGTCTTGCTGGTGATCACCAAGATTGATCAACTGGCGCAGAAAGACGCGTTGTTGCCATTTATTGAGAAGATTGCCGGTCAGTTCAACTTTCATGCCATCGTCCCGGTATCGGCACTGCGCGGCCAGCAGCTGGACGTGCTGATGAAGACCGTGCAGCCATTGCTGCCCGAGTCCGTCCCGATGTACCCGGAAGACCATATCACCGATCGCAATTCGCGGTTTCTGGCCGCCGAGATCGTGCGCGAGAAGCTCTTTCGTACGCTGGGCGATGAGCTGCCCTATGCCATGACGGTAGAGATCGAGAAATTTGACGAAGAAACCATGCGTGACGGGCGGCCGCTCTATCGTATCTATGCTGCTGTGCTGGTTGATCGTGATGGCCAGAAAGCCATTCTGATCGGCAAGAATGGCGAGAAGCTCAAGCGCATCGCGACCGAGTCGCGCCAGGATATGGAAAAGCTCTTTGACGCCAAGGTGTATCTGGAAGTCTGGGTCAAGGTCAAAAGCGGCTGGGCAGACGATACACGCGTATTGCGCCAGCAGGGTTTTGAATAAAGCGGGCGCGGAGTTCTGATTTGGCGCGTCGTCCGCCCGGCTCACCCGCTCCTGCACCCAAAGTGTCCCGTACGCGCGGCGGCAAAGGTCAGCCACGTGTAGACGCCCAACCTGCGTTTATCCTGCATCAGTACGCCTGGCGTGAAACCAGTCGGCTGATTGAGGTCTTTTCTCGCGACCATGGTCGCATCTCTATCGCCGCCCGTGGCGTGCAACGGCCAGGTTCGCAACTGCGCGGCACGCTGCTGGCATTTCAGCCTTTGTTGATGTCCTGGTTTGGTGGCACAGAGGTCAAAACGCTGCACGCTGCAGAATGGCAGGGCGGTATTGCCCAGCCTTCCGGTTTGCCCTTGCTGTGCGGCTTTTATCTAAATGAGTTGCTGGTGCGCTTGTTGCCGCGGGAAGAGCCGCAGCCGCGGCTGTTTGCAGCCTACTATGAAGCAATCCGTGATTTGTCCGCGTTACCGGCAGCGGCCGGCAACGCCGTGGAGCCTTTGTTGCGCGGGTTTGAACTCGCCTTGTTGACCGAACTGGGGTACGGCGTTGATCTTGTTCATGACATCACCGGCGCAGATGTCCTGCCAGATCGGCAATACGATTTTGTGGCCGGCCAGGGGTTGGCGCTTGCTGACAGTCGCGGCGGCCGCTTTGATGGCGGGGTCATGCAAGCACTGGCCAGAGGTCAGCTTGCTGACGAACGCGTGCTGGCGCAGGGCAAGTTGTTAATGCGGCAGGCACTGACCGTGGCGCTGGGAGATGCGCCATTACACACCCGCCAACTCTTGCTGGATCTGCAGCGAATTTAACCCGCCAGCGGTAGCAAAGCGGGCGGATGTCCAGTTCTGGCTTGGGTGCAGGGCGGGAGTGGCTTATGATAAAGACATGAGTATGTGCGGGTACGCAATATCCGGTGCGTATCTTCAACTGGACGCACGGCATAGCATTGGAGAAACGGTTTCATGGCTGGTGACCTTTCGCTTGGCGTCAATATCGATCACGTCGCGACGCTGCGCAATGCGCGCGACGCCCGCTATCCCAGCCCGGTCTTTGCCGCGCAGGTGGCAGAGCAGGCCGGGGCGGATCACATTACCGTGCACTTGCGTGAAGACCGTCGCCATGTCGGCGATGAAGATGTCCGCCTGATCAAGGCATTACTGCAAACCCGCATGAATCTGCAAATGGCGCTCAACCCGGCGCTGCTTGATGTCGTGCTGGGGATTGCGCCGCAAGACGTTTGCCTTGTCCCGGCGGACGGAGACCAGCAAAGCGGCTCGCACGGGCTTGATGTACGGCGCAACCGGGCAGAGGTTGGGGAATACATCAAAAAACTGAATGCGGCGGGTGTGCGCACCAGTGTCTTGCTTGCGCCGGATTTTGAACAGATCCGCCTGGCTCACTCGCTGGGCGCGCAAGCCATTGAACTTGATACAGGCCGGTACGCGGCCGCGCTTGATCGAAAAGCCAGAGAGACCGAATATGCGCGGGTCAAGGTGGCAGCGGAATACGCTGCCAATCTGGGGCTGGTGATTTCGGCCGGGCACGGTCTGAATTATCACAATGCTGAACCGATTGCCGCGATTGCGCAGGTCTCGGAGTTGAATATCGGGCATGCCATCATTGCCCATGCATTGTTTGTCGGGTTGCCGACCGCCGTGCGTGAAATGAAAATGCTGATGATCCGGGCTCGTCTGACCGCGAAGCGTGAACTGGCGGAAGATGACGACAACTGATCTACTGAACTGATCCCGGTATGACAGGTCGCAACAGTGGGTGGTCGGGCGTAAACAAAAGCAGGCCATGCCGCGTTTTAGGTGAACAAGCCGAATCGTCAAATCCAAGGGGGTGCCATGATCAGCGTTGCCCATGAGCCAGGTTATGTATCGGTTGCTGTCTTCAACGAATTTACAGTGCACGATTTCCGGCAGTTTGAAGACGATGTGCGCTACAAGATCAACTTTGAAGGCAAACCGAATCTGTTGTTCGATTTGACCGGCATGGTGCGTTTCACGCTGGATATGGCCATTGAAGAATACAAGTTCGCCAAGGCACATCGCTCTGATTTTGGGCGGGTTGCCGTGGTGACCACCGACCAGTTGATGACCTGGTCAGCCTGGTTGAACACCTTGTTTTCTGAAGCCCGTATCGAAATTTTTGATAACCTGGACGAAGCCGTGAACTGGGTGCGGCAAGACGGGACACAAGGCGCAGCCGCGTAAGACGGCAAAGCACAGGATAAACATGAGATCTTTTCTCAATAATTTGTTTTCCAAAGACGTATCGCCGCTGGAAAACCCGCGCCAGGTGAATGCCTGGTGCAAAAAGCTTGAACTGGCAGACCCGCAGGCCCAGCGCCAGAAAGTGGCCGCAGTCGTCAACGCCTTTCTGGCAGACAAGGTCAAGCCGGAACCGGCAGTGTTGCAGGCATTGATCCGGATCGACGAGAGCGTGCAGATGGGCTACGAGCGCATCCGTTATCAGTACGTCTCTAATCCACGCATGCCCAAAGAAATCGAGCAAAGCCTGTGGCAGGACATCACCGGGCTGGCCGACTCCATGGTTAAGGCTTATCTCAGCTTTGCCAAAGTCGAGGCAGATGGCGAAGAAAAGCAGGCGTATGACGCCATGATGCCGCTGGTGCTGGCGCGCTGCCTGCATTACGTTGGCATTCTGGCCAAGTGGCACTACTTCCGCTTTGACCGCGTGCCCGCCCAACTCTGGTCGCAGGCGCACAGCCTTTATCGGCTTTCCGAGATTGACGGGTTCGATTGCAACCCGTTTCCGCTCTATCCGCACCACGGGGCAGAGGTCAGCTCCTGCGCCGATGAATACATCCAGCTATTGATGCTCAACACCGTTTCATCCAACAACCTGTCTGTACGGCAGCTTGACTGGGTGGACCAATGGCTGGACAAATGGTCACGCAACGTATTGATTGCACGTCGTTTTCAAGAAGATCACCACCACTACTGCGTCAACCTCAGTGGCAAGCAAGGGCCGGAAAAGATCGGAGACGATAGCCAGGGTGAGCCCTACCGCTATTGGGGCATTTACGAACTGCTCAATGAAGTGCAGGGGCTAATCGCAAAGCTTGAAGGCGGTACCGCGCCGGCAAACCTGGGTTTGGGCAATGACGTGCGCGGTCCGGCTTGCCTGGAACTACTGAAACATCTGGACGTGTTCTGGGGCATGGCAGTGCGCAATGCCCAATTTACCCGCAGTGATCGCCATGATGTGAGCAAAGAGGCAGACGTGGTCAACGGCCTGGATCGCCTGCATCGCAAGGTGCGTAGCGATAACGAACGCTTTACGCGCCAGCCGGATGAAGCGAAAACCGGTGTCGATTACGATGAAGTCATGGATATGCGGTTGTACGGCTTTGTTTCGGCCCGGACGCGTTCGCGGCAGGCACAAGCACCGCAGATTGTGCAACGTACAGAAGCGCCCGACTGGCAGTCCTGGCGGGTGGAAAACGAATCCGAAGGTGGTTATGGTGCCACGCTTGAAGTGGCGGGCGCCGAGTGGGTGCGACCAGGCGTCATGATCGGCATGCGATTCGGCCCGGATGATAGCTGGAAAGTTTGCGTGGTGCGCCGTATTTCACGGATGAACGAATTCCAGATCTACGCAGGTCTGCAATTGTTGAGTGCCACACCGGTCGCCGTGAGCATCCAGACCACGTCGACCACACCAGCACCGCCGCG
>JASLES010000221.1 GCA_030151005.1 Silvimonas sp. | reverse complement strand
CCTGGCTGCAAGCCCCTTTCTCCTGGTACAGCGCCATGTATGATCGGGATATGCATATGCCGGCGTGGGTTGCGGTCAGCCATTTTTTCAATCATCAAACCCATCATCGGGGCCAGCTCACCACCTTGTTTACACAGCTGGGCATGGACCCGGGCATCACTGATCTACCCATGATGCCGGCGCTGGACAGCGCAATCGCGCGCCGCTGAAGCGGCAGCAAACTGAAAACCATACATAGAACAGGAGTACGACATGCCCTCTTTTGACATCGTGTCTGAAGTCAATGACGTAGAAGTGCGCAACGCGCTGGAGCAAACCAACAAAGAAGTCAGCACGCGTTTTGATTTCAAGGGCTCTGACGCCCGCGTGGAACACGCCGAGAAAGTGCTGACCCTTTTTGCCGACAATGATTTCCAGCTCGAACAAGTCAAGGACATCCTGACCGCCAAACTGACCAAGCGTGGCGTCGATATCCGCTGCCTGGATGAAGCCAAGAGCGAAAAAGTCTCTGGCAACAAGGTCAAGCAAGCCATCACCGTACGCACCGGGATCAGCGGCGAAGAAGCCAAGAAAATCGTCAAGCTGATCAAGGATTCCAAGCTCAAAGTACAAGCGGCCATCCAGGGCGACGAAGTCCGCGTTTCTGGTGCCAAGCGCGATACGTTGCAAGAGGCCATTGCCGTGATTCGCAAGCAGGTAACCGATTATCCGGTGCAGTTCCAGAACTTCCGCGACTGATTCGCCTTATCCGGTACAAAATCACAGCAATTGCTTGATTACTATCAATATTCTACGGATGACTCCGCGCCATGATCATGTCATTACATGTTCAGCGTGACAGGAGTCACATCATGGAAAATACCCCTTGGGAAGCCCTGTTCTTTTCGGATATCGGCCTGCTTAGTCTGTTTACCATCGGCTTCGTGCTGGTCATGGCGGTTTATATTTTCCTGTTTGTCCGGCGCAACGTGATCAACGCCGTTGATCCAGAAACCATACAAGCCGAAGAAACGCGCACACCGCTGCATTCCTGAACTGATGCACCACCAATAAAAAGACCGGCCTGGGCCGGTCTTTTTATTGGTCGCCTGACCAGCCACCCTAGCGCGTGGCCACTGAACGCGTCTTATCAATCAGATAAAAATGCTCGTGACGCTCACCCGGACGCGCGCCATCCCAAAGCACCATCGACCCTGGCGGCGGATCACCCGCCACCAATTGCAGACGGCAGTTGGTAACATCCCGGCGTTGCAACGGCATGTGCGAGAAATAATCCACCGACGCCGCCATAGAGTCAGATACCAGCGAACCATCAATACACCCTGGCGCTTGCTTGTTGACCGCCAGCTGCAGGCTATCAACCACAGTACGATAGCTCTTGGAAGCATCTAACCAGGGTTGCCAGAGGCCCATCAGTGCGCCCCAGAGCAAAGTGACCCCGCAAGCCCAGTTGGTGATAGCCAGGCGCCCCAGCGGGCGTTTACGCAGCAATACCCAGCACCAGGTCACGGAAATCACCAGAGTAAACAACACGCCGGCCCAGACGATGTGCGGATGCCAGGACGGGCTGGCCTCATTCAGGGTTTTGGCCCAGCTGGCTGGCGCACCGGTGGTCAAGACGACCCACGCACACCACAACAGAAAAGTACCCACGCCGAACGTCATGATGCCAAACCAGTTCAGCGCGGCAGCGGCCCCGCGTTGCAGGCGATCTATCCCGCTGGTGGTCAGCAATGCCAGCGCGGGCAGCACGACCAGCAAGGCCGACTCGCCGATCAAATCCCCGGCCAGCGACAACCAGATGGAGTTGAGTACCAAGACCAGCAACGGCAAGGTGAGTCGGGGCTGTTTCACATCAGCACGGTTAGACCAGGCGCCCCAAAGGCCAAGGGGCAAAATGGGCCACGCAAACCACAAGACAATCGAAAAATAAAAACCGAAAGAATGAAATGGTTGCCAGGAGGCGAGGCCACCAAATGCGCCCAATGCGTAGTAATCCAGCCAGAGCTGAAATGCAGACGGATTGGTGTGGTACAGATCGACCACCCAGATCAGACCCAGCGGCACTGCGGTCACCAGGGCTGTCAACAACGTCGCCAGATACCAGGCACGTCGCCACGGCCGAAAACCGAGCAACATCACCGCAGTGATGAAACTCAGCAAGAACTCTCCCCAGGACGCCCCCAGCAGCAGCATGAGCCAGGACAAGCCCAGCAGCAGACCGCCCTGCACCGGTTGGCGCAAAGCCCATGCCAGCGCGTATAACTGCCAGCTAAAGCTCGCCAGCAAGATAACCTGTGGCGCCAGATGGTGCCCCCAGATAATGAGGCCAATGCAGCCGATCAAGGCCATCACCGCAACCCGACCCTGGCGGCGGCCATACAGCTCACGCCCGGCCAGCCCCAGCCCCCACATCGCCAGCGCCATCCAGGCGCCCGTGGCAAGGCGCGCCGCGTCATGCGCAGCCATACCCAGATGCGACAAGGGCCAGGCAAACAGGCAGGCAGACCAGTAATAAAGCGGGCCGTACAAGAGATACGGGTTATCGCCCCACCAGGGCAGCGCCCAGTGCTGACCGTCCAGATAATGGCGAATCACCGCCGCGGTTTCCAGCTCGGCCGGCTTCCAGGGGTCATGCCCGATCAGGCCAGGCAGCAACCATACAAGACAGAGCAACAGCAACATCCACGGGCGTTGACCCGGAGGTAAAGGCTGTTCGCGTTCGGTTTCGGGGACGTAGGTAAGCATGCGGGGATTCTAACCGCCAAAGCGCGGGAAAGGACAGATACAAAAAAGGCAGCCTTGAGAGCTGCCTTTTTTGCGATACACACAACAGCGGTGCTGAATCAGCCCTTGTTGCTGGTGTACATGCCGTATTTCTGACGGAACTTCTCGACGCGGCCAGCGGTATCCAGAACTTTTTGCTTGCCGGTGTAGAACGGGTGCGATTCGGACGATACGTCCAGACGCACAACCGGGTATTCCTTGCCATCAGTCCACTTCATGGTTTCGCCGCCACGAGCAGTCATGGTGGAACGGGTCAGAAACTTGAAATCAACGCTGGCGTCAAAAAAGATAACGTCTTTGTACTCGGGATGGATACCGTCTTTCATTTTACTTTCCTTTTTACATGAGCGCGCCGGGGTTGTGCCGACGCAAAACGCGCATTATGTCAGCACTACCCGTCCACCGCAAGGAAAACCGCAGCAAACCGGGCAGAAAAAGGCACAAAATACGCAAGCAGTTCAAGACTTTGAAGCCTGAACCCGCAAAACAGTCTCAAGGTGTTACCGCCAAAGAAAAACCGGCAGTACAAACGCCGGTTTTATGGTTTCTTTCACCACGTCGGAAGCGGTGCAGAAAATCGCGCTGGCAAGGCGCAACTCCGAAGACAGTACGAGAGGTACGGCAAGGAGTTGCAACGCGGCCAGCGTGATTTTATGTGCCGCAGTTTAACGACGCATGGAGTCGAAGAAGTTGGCGTTATTCTTGGTCGCCTTGATCTTGTCTTGCAGGAATTCCATCGCTTCCAGATCATCCATCGGATAGAGCAGTTTGCGCAGCACCCAGATCTTTTGCAGTTGTTCCGCGGGGATCAGCAATTCTTCACGGCGCGTGCTGGAGCGGTTGATGTTCATGGCCGGGAAGAGGCGTTTTTCTGCCATACGACGGTCAAGGTGGATTTCCATGTTACCGGTACCCTTGAACTCTTCGTAGATCACATCATCCATACGCGAACCGGTATCGATCAGCGCAGTGGCAATGATGGTCAGGCTGCCGCCCTCTTCAATGTTACGGGCCGCGCCGAAGAAGCGCTTGGGGCGTTGCAGGGCATTGGCATCCACACCACCAGTCAGCACCTTGCCGGAAGCCGGCACTACCGTGTTGTAGGCGCGCGCCAGACGGGTGATGGAGTCCAGCAGAATCACCACATCTTTCTTGTGTTCAACCAGGCGCTTGGCTTTTTCGATGACCATTTCTGCCACTTGCACGTGGCGGGTGGCCGGTTCGTCAAAGGTGGAGGAAACAACCTCACCCTTCACCGAACGCTGCATTTCGGTCACTTCTTCCGGACGCTCGTCAATCAGCAGCACAATCAACATGACATCAGGATGATTGGCTGTGATGGCATGCGCAATGTTCTGCAGCATCACGGTCTTGCCGGATTTCGGCGGCGCCACCAGCAAGGCACGCTGGCCACAGCCAATCGGTGCAATCAGATCGATGATCCGACCGGTGACGTTCTCTTCACCCTTGATATCACGCTCCAGCAGCAGGCGGCGGGTGGGGAACAGCGGCGTCAGGTTTTCAAACAGGATCTTGTGCTTGGCGTTCTCTGGCGGTTCGCCGTTGACTTTATCGACCTTCACCAGGGCGAAGTAACGCTCGCCATCCTTGGGGGTACGAATCTCACCCTCTACCGTATCGCCCGTATGCAGGTTGAAACGGCGGATTTGCGACGGGCTGACATAGATGTCGTCCGGGCCGGCAAGGTAAGAGGTGTCAGGGCTGCGCAGGAAACCGAAGCCGTCGGGCAGCACTTCCAGCGTACCGTCGCCGAAAATGCTCTCGCCCTTTCTCCCCTGGTTTTTCAGCAGCGCAAAGATCAGATCCTGCTTGCGCAGACGGCTGGCGCCTTCGATTTCGTTGGCGATAGCCATGTC
>JASLES010000190.1 GCA_030151005.1 Silvimonas sp. | reverse complement strand
AAAAGGTCATCCCATGTGGACGCATGAAGAATCCATTACCACCAGCGCCAGTCCCGCCCGGATCTGGCAACTTTTTGCCGATGTGCCGGGCTGGAAGAACTGGAACGCGGGGATTGATTACATTGAAATCCACGGTCCATTCATGGCGGGAACCACCTTTGCCATGCAGCCACCGGGCCAGGAAGGTTTTATCAGCACGTTGACCCAGGTGACAGAAGGGGTTGGTTTTACCGATGAAACCGTGATTGATGGCACCAAAGTCATCGTTGATCACCGCATCACGCCACTGTCCGACCAACTAACCCGCATTACCTACAGCACCACGATCAGCGGCCCGCAGGCAGATGAGTTTGGCCCGCTGGTGACCGGGGATTTTGGCGACGTGCTGGCAGCGCTCAAAGCCAGGGCGGAAAAGGATTAAGGGCCATGCACACCACGCTGGTTATTGTTGCCGGGCTGTTGCTGCTTGGCGCCGGCCTCCTGGCCGGGCATTGGCTGGGTGAATCCGTACCCCTGGTGTGCCAGGTGTTCATCGGCGTATGGCTGGTGGCATCCCTGATCAACATGTGGTTCGGCGTCCACCGCGCCGGGTATTCGGCCCTGGAAGAACTGCCAATGCTGCTGGTGGTCTTTGGCGTGCCCGCCATTTTGGCGGTTTGGGTGTGGTTCAAGGCTTGATGTCGTTGCAGTTGCAGTTGCAGTTGCAGTTGCAGTTGCAGTTGCAGTTGTAGTTGCAGTTGCAGTTGTAGTTGTAGTTGGGGTTGCAGTTGTTTTTGACTTTCTTCCCCCGTCAAAGCCAAGCGCCGAAGGAGGGCGGGAGACCTTAGGCTCCCGACAGACTGAGGGCAGCCCGGAGGGCCGCCAGGCTGGGGTCGCCTTTCTTTGGTTACTTTCTTTGGCGAAGCAAAGAAAGTAACGTGCTCCGGCCACCGCCGGTATCAAATGCCTTCCAAAACCTGCGCCAAAGGCGCTAACACCCTGGTTCTTGCCCGAGAACGGGGCTGGAACGGCCCCCACTGGATTCCCGCCTTCGCGGGGGTCCGCCGAGGGGGAACGACGAGTCAGTGGCGAGACCAGCAGCCCATACACGCAACCATCCCAATGGTGGATTGTCGCTCCCGCTCCGAATCCACCACGCGTTCCCCGTAACAATATATAACCAGGCCAGTCACCCCGGATTTCCGCCTGCGGCTCCATCCGGGCTACGAAGTGGCTCTGGCCCGCAGGGCCCAATGTCCCACCCTCCAACCCCATTTCCCCTTTCCGCACCAGTACCTTAAGCCCCACACGGCCATACCAAATTAAACTTCCGCACATTCAGCCGACCCCCATGCACTTTGCATAATTCGGGTCGCTGACAGGCACCTCACCTCACCAGTGTCGGGTCAGTCGCCAGCATGTCTGGCGTTTTACCCACTCTTGTTGCTGCAGGTGCTGCCATGTCTTTTCCTTCTCTGTCCAGAATCTGGACGTTTGTGTTCGCTTTTGGCGCGCTGGTGTTATTCAGCATGCTGGTGCGCGATCCCGTCACGCATTCCACCCTGATCTGGCCTGCCGGCGGTGTGTTGCTGGGTACGCTCATGCTGGCACCGCGCCGCCAATGGTTGGTGTATTGCGTGATTGCAGGCTGGCTGCATTTTGGTGCCGGGCTGTTCATTCACCGGCCGGTGGCCGTATCGGCCCTGTACGTGCTGTTCAACCTTGGCACCATGTTGTCGATTGCCGCGCTGTGGCGCTGGCGTAATCCGGGCCGGACCACACTGACCGAGCCCGTTGCCTTGTGCTGGTTTGTCGGGCTGGTGCTGGGCGGCAGCCTGCTGGGCGCGCTGGCTGGCTCAGAGGGCCTCAAGGTGCTGGGCTTTGCACCGCTCAAGGCAGGCGTCGATGTGCTGGCAATTTCGACTGCCGTGGGTGCGCTGGTAGGGGCCCCACTGGTGCTGGCCTGGGCCGGATTCGGGGCGCGGCGTTCGGCCGGGCGGCAGGGCGTGGCGGGGGCGGTGTGGTTTGTCTTGCTGCTGATCAGCGCGGCGGTGGCGTTTGATCAGGGCACCATCGAAGCCTTGTTCGGTGCCGGCACGTTTGAACTCTCTTACCTGCCGCTGGTGTTCATGGTGCTGGTGGCGCTGTCCTGGCAGCAGCGCGGTATGACGGCAGCTTTGCTGGCACTCTCCGCCATTGCCTGTGTGAATACGGCGCAAGGTGACGGGCCGTTTGCCGGCGCGGGCAACGTGCTGGGCGATCCGCTCTTGCAGGTACAGGTTTACCTGGCGGTTGCGGCGCTGTTGGGCTTGTTGATGTCGGCCATTAACGCGGCCCGTGAAGCCGCGCTGGCAGATGCGCTGGCCTGGAAAGTCCGGGCTGACGGCATGTTGCTGGGCACCCAGCAGTTGATGTACGAGGTTGACCCGGCCACCGGTGGCATCGTCTGGGCCGGCCCCATGCCGGCGTTGATGGGGCTGAACGCCACCCAGTTGCCGCATCTGGACGATTTCTTCGCCCGCATTCACCCGCAAGATCGCGGCCGCGTGACGGATTACGCCGCCTTGCGTGAAGCCGGTGGTGTGGCGGCATTTACCCAGACCTTCCGCTTCAAAACCGGCAATGGGGAATGGGTGACGCTGGAAGACACCGGCGCCCCTGTAGTGGATTTTGACGACAGCGTGTATCGCGTTAGCGGCCTGTTGCGCTTGGCCGCAACCGCCAACCAGGGGGTGTACTGAAATGAGCCAGCAACGCATTGGCGTGCTGCTGGTTCATGGTCTGGGCGGCACGCAATATGACCTTGGGTCCCTGCATAAGACGTTGCAAAAAGCAGGGGTAGATACACATAGCAGCACCTTGCCAGGGCACGGCGGGCAACCGCAAGACTTGATCGGTGTGATGATGGAAGATTGGCTGGAAGCCATTGAAAAACAATATCTTGAGCTCGCCCCGCAGTACGACGTGTTGCACATTATGGGCATGTGTCTGGGCGCGCTGATCGCCATAGAAGTAGCCAAGCGTGTGCGCCATGGCAAAGGGCGGCTGATTGCGCTGGCACCCCCGGTGTTTCTGGATGGCTGGTCGACGCCGTGGTATCGCGCGGTGCGTCACCTGTTGTACCGCATTCCTGGCGTTGCGCAGCGGATGAAAGTGACGGAGGAAGAACCGTTTGGCATCAAAAGTGACCTGGTTCGTGCCATCGTCAAAGCCAAGTTTGAACGGGGCGACAACTTTCATTACCCATGGGTGCCATTGTCTTGTGTGGCGCAGGTGGATCGCCTGCGTGCCGTGTTGCAGCAGGATCTGGATCGCATCAGCTGTCCGACGCTGATCGTGCATGCGGCAGAGGATGAACTGACCAGCCCGCGCTCGGCGCATTTTCTGGCAGAACGGATTAGTCACGACCGCACTCGCGTGGTGATTGTAGAGAACAGCTATCACATGATTTGCGTCGACAATGACCGGGATCAAGTTGCGCTGGAGGTCTTGCGCCATCTGCAACTGGATACAGGCGTCGTCAAGGTGCGGGAGCGCAAATCCAGTGCCCGCGCGGCAGCCCGGTTACAGCAAATCCACGGCAGGGCGGCTGAAAAAGCGCTGATGTGAATTTTTACGCGAGGCTTGCGCAGGTCGCCTCAGCCCCCGGTATGCCTAACGCATAGGAGGATTCTCACACTGCGTTGGGAATGTCATCGTTTGCATCTGCAAGTAACCAGATGTTATAAACAAGGCCCTTGTCACACGGGGCTTAACCGCAAGCCCCTGCGGCCGGTGTTATCACCCCCGCACCCATAGCGCGCTTGAAAGTGCGTTTCTTGCCCGGCAATCAATACCAGAACCGGGCTCTAACAAGACAGCTCCGGTTGTCGCGATCGTTCACCGCGGCGGGTCACTTCCTGCTGACAGCGTTGTGCTGCTTTGCCGTACTGAAAAACGTACGGCTTGGGCTTGCACGCCTTGTCGGCATGAGGTTCACCCCGTTTTTTCGCGGTCTACCCGCATTGCGGGGGAATGCTTTTTGCCCCGCTTTCGCAAGAGGAGACGCAGATGCAAAAAAATGCGTGGTTCAAGCGCATGACCCTGGGTCTGGTTGCCGGCGTTGCCGTGCTGGCCGCACTGGTCTGGGTGATCGGGCCGGACCAGATTGCCCCGTACCAGGAAGATCTGGTTTACCTGGGACACCGTCATCTTTATCTGGTTGGCGTATCCATGGCGCTGGCGCTGCTAGTCGGGGTGCCCAGCGGCGTGCTGCTGAGCCGTCCGTTTGCCCGGCGCTGGGCCGAGTCCGGCATGCAGTTGTTCAATATCGGCAACACCTTGCCGCCCATGGCCGTGCTGGCGCTGGCCATGGTGGTGGTGGGGATTGGTGATAAACCGGCCATCGTGGCGCTGTTTCTGGCGTCGTTGCTGCCCATTGTGCGCAACACCTATGCCGGCCTGATCGGCCTGCAACCGGCCTTGCTGGAAGCCGCCAATGCCCTGGGCATGACCCCGCGGCAGAAGCTGTTCCGGGTGGAGTTGCCCAATGCGCTGCCGGTGATGCTCTCGGGCATCCGCATCGCGCTGGCAATCAATGTTGGCACCGCACCGCTGGCCTTTCTGATCGGGGCCAGCAGCTATGGCGAATTGATTTTCCCTGGCATTTACCTGAACAACCAGATTGCCCTGCTGTTGGGGGCCGTGGCCACTGCGCTGATTGCGCTGGTGCTTGATCTGACCGTGGCTGGCATTGGCAAGCTGGTTACCCCGCGTGGCGTGGCGTGATGCGGAACAAGGAGAAAAACATGAAAGCCTCTATCAAGGCCCTGTACCGTCGCGCGCTGGGCGTGTTGTTGCTGGTCTGTGCCATGCCCGCGCTGGCGGCAGGCACCATCAACCTGGGCAGCAAAAACTTTACTGAACAGCACGTGCTGGCTGAACTGACCGCGCAATACCTCACCGCCAAAGGCTATACGGTCAATCAGACCACTGACCTGGCAACCATCATCCAGCGCAACGCGCTGGAGAACAAACAGCTTGATATGGTTTGGGATTACACCGGCACGGCGCTGATCATCTACAACCACATTGATCAGCGTATGAGTGACGAAGAGGCATATCAGACCGTCAAGGAGATCGATGCCAAAAAAGGGCTGGTGTGGCTGCAACCCGCGCCGCTGAACAACACCTACGCACTGGCCATGAAACGCAGCGTGGCAGAGGCTGAAGGCATCAAGACGGTGTCTGACCTCGTCGCCGCCATGAAGCGTGCGCAAGACGATCCCAAGACCAAACCCTGGCAGCTGGGTTTTGACATGGAGTTCGCTGGGCGCCCGGATGGCCTTAAACCCATGCAGGCCATGTACCAGCTGGAACTGGCGCGCCCGCAAATCCGCCAGATGGACCCGGGCCTGGTCTACAACGCCATCCGTGATGGCTTTGTACAAGCCGGGCTGGTGTACACCACAGATGGCCGGGTGAAGGGGTTTGACCTCCTGGTGCTGGAAGACGATCTGCATTACTTCCCCAGCTACGCCGCCACACCGGTGATCCGCCAGGAAGTGCTGGATCAGAACCCCGGTCTTGCCGAGGACATGAACAAACTGGCCGCACTACTGGATAACGACACCATCGCAACACTCAATGCCCAGGTCGATATCGACCACCGCAATGTCAGCGATGTGGCCGCCGTTTTCCTGCGCGATCACCAACTCATTGCTTAAGGAGGGCGCATGGACACCATCAATGACACCTTCCTTTATGTGATTCACAACTTGCCCTTCATTCTGGGCCTGACCGTGCAGCACTTGCGGCTGGTCGGCATTGCCGTGGCACTGGCCGTGGTGATTGGCGTGCCGCTGGGCATTGTGATCGTGCGCTTCAAATGGCTGGCTGGCGTGGTGCTAAGCCTGGCCACGATTGTGCTGACTATTCCTGCCATTGCGCTGTTCGGGTTGATGATTCCGCTGTTCTCCCTGATCGGGCAGGGGATTGGCGCGGTGCCGGCCATTACTGCCGCGTTTCTCTACTCTTTGCTGCCCATTGTGCGCAACACCCACACCGCGCTGACTCAACTGGATGCGGGTGTGCGCGAAGCCGGGCGCGGCATTGGCCTGACTTTCTGGCAACGCCTGAAATGGGTAGAACTTCCCTTGGCCGTACCGCTGATTTTTGGCGGTATCCGTACCGCTGTGGTGCTCAATATTGGCGTGATGGCCATTGCCGCCATTGTGGGTGCTGGTGGGCTTGGCACCCTGATTTTGCATGGCATTAGCCAGAGCGATATCCGCAAGCTGATTGCCGGCGCCGTCATCGTAAGCGTCCTGGCCGTGGTCATGGACCAGGTGCTGCTGAAACTGCAGCGTGTGTTAACCCCTAAAGGAATCCGCTGATGATCGAACTCAAAAACCTGTGCAAGACCTTTACCCAGAAAAACGGCCAGCCATTCAAAGCCGTGGATAACGTCAACCTCACGGTGACTGAGGGCGAAATCTGCGTACTGCTGGGGCCATCTGGTTGTGGCAAGACCACCACCATGAAAATGATCAACCGCCTCATTGATCCCTCATCCGGCCAGGTGTTGATCAATGGCGAAGACACCGCCGGGATCGATACCGTCACGCTGCGCCGGAACATTGGTTATGTGATCCAGCAGATTGGCCTGTTCCCCAACATGACCATTGAAGACAACATCATGGTCGTGCCGCGCATGCTGGGCTGGGACAAAAAGAAATGCCGCGAACGCGCCCGTGAACTGATGGGCATGGTGGCGCTGGATCCGGACCGGTTTCTCAGCCGCTATCCGCGTGAAATGTCGGGCGGGCAGCAACAGCGCATTGGGGTGATCCGCGCCCTGGCGGCCGACGCACCTGTGCTGCTGATGGATGAACCGTTTGGCGCGGTGGACCCGATCAACCGCGAGCAAATCCAGAACGAATTCCTGCAAATGCAGCGGCAACTGGGCAAGACCGTGATGCTGGTCAGCCATGATATTGATGAAGCCATCAAGCTGGGCGACCGCATTGCCGTGTTCCGTCAGGGCAAGCTGGTACAGGTGGATACGGCGGATGCCTTGCTGGCGCAACCGGCCGACGACTTTGTGGCTTCGTTCCTGGGGCACGACCGTACCCTCAAGCGCTTGTTGCTGGTCCAGGCCGGTGAAGTAGCAGACATGCAAGAAACGCTGACCGCCACACTGGATACGCCGCTGGCCAACGCCTTCACGCTGATGGATGACGCCGACCTGCGCCATCTGACGGTGGTCGATGAGATCGGCAAACCGTTGGGCTACGTGCGCCGCAAAGACGTGCGCGGTGCAACCGGCGTGTGCGCAGACAAGCTGATGCCCATCAGCATTGCCTCCGCCGAAAACGAGAACCTGCGCGTGGTGCTGTCAAAACTGTATGAACACAACCTGACCTGGATGCCGGT
>JASLES010000163.1 GCA_030151005.1 Silvimonas sp. | reverse complement strand
GATCTGGCGCAGCTACCGGTCAATGTCGGTCAGGGTAGCGATTTGCCGTTTACCGGCGGCTGGGGTGTGTACGCGGCGTACGAGCTGCTGGAACTGTTTGAGCCCACCGTCGCCCGGCGGGATTGCGGCGATGTGCCGGTCGCGGCGTTGTGGCGCTGCCCGGCGGCGGTGCTGCATGAGCGTGATAGCGGGCGCTGGCTGCTGGTTGCAGAATCTGCCGCCACGTTGGATGAGCTTGCGAGTGTGATCGCCGCGCTACCTGCTCCCGCCAGGACACCCGTGCAGGTGGCCAGCGTCACGGAAGAAGACCCTCAGGCTTTTCTGGAAGGGGTCCTGGCCTGCAAGCGCTATGTCTACGAGGGGGATGTGTTCCAGGTGAACTTGTCACGCGCCTGGGATATTGAGTTGGCCAGTGGTGGGGCCAGCGATGTATACACGCGCCTGCGTGCCGCCAATCCGGCACCGTTTTCAGCCATTTGCCATCTGGATGGCTACGACATCATCAGCTCCTCGCCTGAGCGCCTTGTCAAAGTGCGTCATGGCATTATCGAAACCCGCCCGATTGCCGGTACGCATCCACGCTCCACTGATCCTGCAGAAGATGCTCGCCTCAAGGAACAACTGTTGGCGACGGTGAAAGAACGGGCCGAGCACATCATGCTGGTCGATCTGGAACGTAATGATCTGGGTCGCGTGGCCGAACCGGGCAGCGTGCATGTCGACGAGCTGATGGCTGTGGCCAGCTATGCCTTTGTGCACCACATTGAATCCAACGTACGTGCGCGCGTGCGGCGCGACGTCAACCCGGCGCACGTGCTGCGCGCATTGTTCCCTGGCGGCACCATTACCGGCTGCCCCAAGGTGCGCTGCATGCAGATCATCCGTGAACTGGAACAGCGGCCGCGCCATGCGTATACCGGCAGTCTTGGCTATATCGGCAACGATGGCAGCATGGATTTCAATATTCTCATTCGCACTTTCCTGATGCATCAGCAGCACCTGTATGTGCGCGCCGGCGCCGGCATTGTGGCCGACTCCGACCCGCAACGCGAACTGCAGGAAACCCGCCACAAAGCGCGTGGGCTACTGCGAGCGCTGGGTCTGGAGAGCGCGCCATGAGGCTGATCAATGGCCTGCCCGCCGAGCGGCTGGATTTGTCGGATCGGGCTTTCCAGTTTGGCGACGGGGTGTTCCGGACCCTCTATGTTCGTGACGGCAAAGTTCCTTTCTTGCTGCGTCATCTTGCCCGCTTGCGCGCTGATGCACTGGCGTTGGGCATCAACGCCCCGGACGATGCCACATGGCTGGCTGACCTGCGTGCCGCAGTCACGGGCGACGCCACGATCAAGCTGATTCTCACCCGGGGCGAGACGCCACGTGGTTATGCCTACCCGGCAGACCTGCAACCCAACCGTATTGTGCAGACCAGTCCGTTGGCCCCGCCACGCATCTTTGCCGGGGGCGGCGCACGGGTGCGGGTCTGCGATACCCGGGCAGGCTGGCAGCCGCGTCTGGCCGGGATCAAGCACCTGAACCGGCTGGAGAACGTCCTGGCGCGGGCGGAGTGGCAAGACCCCGCGGTGTTTGAAGGTCTGTTGCTGGATCGGGATGATCACGTGATTGAAGGCTGCATGAGCAACCTGCTGATTCTTGAGCGCGATCAACTACTCACACCGGTGCTGGATGGCGCGGGCGTCGCCGGGGTTATGCGCGATGTGGTGATGGCCGCTGCCGGACAATTGGGCTGGCCAGTAGCACAAGCGCGCCTGACCTTGCCACGCGTGCTGGCGGCAAGACAAATCTGGTTGTGCAACAGTCTCATCGGGCTGGTGCCGGTGGGTGAGCTGGCCAGTGTCACCTGGGGTACGGATGAGGCTGATGCCATGCTGAGAGTGGCGATTGAAATAGTCACCAGTAAGGAAAGTTTCAGCCTTTAACCAAGGCAGAAAGCGCGGCCTGACAAGGCTTGCAGGCTGTTTAGTCACCTTGCGAAACAGACCATACAGCCCCGTTGGTCTGGCTGTTCCGTTTGTCTTGCCACCCCGCCGGGCGCGGGATGCCTGCACTATCACTTCATCAAAGCAAAGCGGAAGTCGTCATCATCAAGACGACAACAGCGACCATAATCCGTGCCGGTTTTCCGACCCGATGAGAGGTGAGGAATGCGCGTCGTGCTCGATCACGAGGACGCAGAGCGGCTTGCGCTGTCGCTGCGCCAGCACGGCTTGCCTGACGAGATTGAAACGTCCGGGGCAGGTGAGGGCGCGCTGGTTGTGGTGGTACTGGCCGGGGCCGGTGCAGTGGCGGCGGCTGCCGAACACTGGTTGCGCCATTTGCCGTATCCGGGAGCGTTCATCGTTGGCTGTACCGCGCGTACGCGCGCAGCCTGCCAATGTGAAGACTGGTGGCCAGAGGGGGTCTGCGATCTGGTGGCCGCACCGGACGAGGACACGCTGCTGGCCGAACTGGTGATGCGGCTGGTGCGGCTGGCAGAACTGGAGGCCATTCTTGATGCCGATTGGTTGCATGAACGCGCGGTGGGGAACTCGCCCGTGTGGCGGCGCACGCTGCAATTGGTGGCGGAAATCGGCCGTTTTGGCCATGGGGCGTGTCTGTTGCAGGGGGAGAGTGGCTGCGGTAAAGAGCTGCTGGCACGACTGGTCCACGATCTTGATCCGGCCCGCCGGCGCGGTCCGTTTGTGGTGGTCGATTGCACCACGCTTAGCCCGGAACTCTCGGGTAGTGAACTCTTTGGTCACGCCCGTGGCGCATTCACCCACGCCTTGACCGCGCGCGATGGCGCGGTTGCGCTGGCTGACGGGGGTACCCTGTTTCTGGATGAAATCGGCGAACTGGATCTCCCGCTCCAGGCGCGGCTATTGCGGGTAATCCAGGAGCACACCTACAAGCGGGTGGGCGAAGATAACTGGCGGCAATCTGATTTTCGCCTGACCTGTGCCACCAACCGGAATCTGGAGGCCGATGTCCAAAGTGGCCGCTTCCGTGGTGATCTGTTTTTCCGTATCACGCAATGGACAGTGCGTGCCCCCAATCTGGCAGAGCGGCGTGAAGATATTCCGGCTTTGGTCCGACACTTTCTGGCGCAAGGCGGCCAGCGCGTGCCGCAGATCATGCCGGAAGTCATGGCACGTCTGAAAGCGGCGGACTACCCCGGCAATGTGCGCGAACTCAGGAATGTGGTGCTACGTATGGCGGATCGGCAACGCGGGTTCGGGGTGCTCAGTACTGGTTGTCTGCAAGGCATGATGCCTGGCCGTCCTGTGATCAATGCTGCCAGTTGGGAGCAAACGCTGGCCAGCGCGGTCGCAGGGGCGCTTGATGCAGGCATCGGGCTGAAAGGGATCGGGCAGATGGCCGAATCCATGGCGGTGCAGATGGCTGAACAACGGATGGGTTCCACGGCCCGGGCGGCAGAATTACTGGGCGTGACGCCGCGCGCATTGCAATTGCGCCGACGCGGGCGTCAGCCGGAAGCCGGTCAGTGAGTCATCGGCGAGCCCTGCCGCGCCAGGGCACGCCGTAGCAAACGCTGGGCATTGGTGTTGGTGATTTGCTGGAATGCCTCGCGACCAGGCTTGAGTGCATAGACTTTGGCCAACTCTAGCCCAGGGTGCAAAAACACACCGTCCGAGCCAAACAAAAGTTTGCCAGGGCCGGCGCGCTGCAAGGCCTCTTCCAGCAAATCAAAACGGCGAATGCCGGATGTATCACTAAAGAGATTCGGGTGGCGAGAAATCAGGTCAATCACGTGCCGCTGGGCTGCCCAATCATCAGCAAAACTGCCCAGGTGGGCGATCACAAACGGGACATCCGGATGCGTTTGCGCCAGAAGTTCCAGCGGGCCGATCTCTCCGGCGGGGTCATACAACACCGGCAAGCGCCAGCGGCGGGCAGCGTCGCAAATCTGCCGGTTAATACGCGCATCGTGGTGATGCACCTTGATGCCGCACAGACCTAGTTGCAGCACGGCTTCTTCAATCAAGTGGTGGACACGTTCGCGGTCCCGGGTGGCGTGCACCATGGCAAAACCGAACCAGCGCTGCGGTTCGGCGCGGACCAGCGCCGCGATATCCCGGTTGCCCTGGCGATAGTCAGACTGGAACACCGGCAGCAACACGGAATGCGTAATGCCGGCCTCATTGGCGCGCTCCACGTATCTGGCCAACGGCGCGGTGGTATCCCATGGGCCAGTCATGCCATCACCCTGACCGGCGTGGACGTGAAAGTCGATGATCATGGCGACCACTCGAATTGTGCGCCCGGATCAAGCTGAAGCGTGTTGCCCCTGATACGGGGCGCGGTGATCCCCGGCGGCAGTAGATTGCTGATCGATAACCCACCCGGCCCGACGTTCAGCGGCTGCTGTAACTGGATATTAGAGACTCGCCGGCCCAGTGCGCGGACCAGCGTGTGTTCCACGGCCGGTATCCAGGCCAGGTTGCTGATGTTGGCGGTGTAGACGCCCAGCCCGCCATCCTGATGCTGTGCCGCGCAAGCTGCGTGCTGGCGCAAGCGGGCGGCCAGGCTATTGGCCATGCCGACATACACCGGTTGGCCGTTGCGCATCAGCACGTAAACACCGGGCCCACTGACGGTTTGGACTGCTTGTGGCAAGGTGAATGCACCCTGCCATTGCAGCGATACGCTGGCGGAACGCGGGGCGGTTTCCAGTTCTGCCAGCGCTTCCAGTTCATTGAGTTCAGTCTCGAACGCACCCGGGCCAGCCATCGACAATCCCACCAGTTCCAGCACGTCCCGCCGTTGCTGTGCCAGCAGACACGCCTGGCAGCAAGGCCCTTTGCTTTCGTAGCGGCGGGTGCCTATGCGGGGATTGCCGCCGCTCGGGCGCGCGCGCGCGATGATCTGACGCAAATCCTGGATCAAGGTGTGCGGTGGCGTGCCGGCCGGGTAGTGACGGGTGTCGGCGATCAGGCGCAGCAAACGTCGCATGCGCCAGGGGGCCAGTTCCAGAGTTTCACCCTCTGCGGTTTTAAACATGCTCGCGTTCCTCCAGAAAAAAGCGCTCGCCAGCCACAGTGTGAACACTGTTTGCCGGCAATCGTGAAGCCGCCATGGCCATTGCGCGCAAGAGTGCGTCGATTTCGCTGGCGGGATGGTCGGCACGCACAATCACTGCCAGCGCGTAGCGGCCATCCCGCTGCCGTAACAACGCGGTACGGATGCCCAATTCACGCAGGCTGCTGTGCAAGGCCTGGGTGCGCGCGGCGGTGGCCAGACACAGATGCTGCATCGGGTGCGGCTGGCGTGACAGGCGCAGATCCGGCAAGACCGAACGGGCCAGTCGTCGCAAACCCTGTTGTAAATGGCGCAGGGCTTGCCA
>JASLES010000112.1 GCA_030151005.1 Silvimonas sp. | reverse complement strand
TGAGGCCCCTGCAACCTGTTTTGTCATAGAGGAGTACGTCATGACCAGCAGTATTGCGCCCGGCGCCAGCCCGGCATTGAGCCAGCAGTTTCTGACGTTTTCGCTGGCGAGCGAGTTGTTTGCGATCCCGATCGAACATATCCGCGAGATCATCGAGTTTGGCGGGTTGACGCAAATTCCGCTGATGCCGGTGTTTTTGCGTGGCGTCATCAACCTGCGCGGGGCCGTGGTGCCCGTGGTAGACCTGGCCGCGCGCTTTGGCCGCGCCGCGACGGAAGTGGGCCGGCGCACCTGCGTGGTGATCCTGGAAGTGACGCAGGATGAACGCGTATTGCCGCTGGGCGTGTTGGTCGATGCCGTGAACGAGGTCATTACCGTAGAAGCGGACCAGATTGAACCCACGCCGGAGTTTGGCGCACGGCTGCGCGCAGAATTCATTCTGGGCATGCTGCGCTTGTCAGAACGCTTTGTGATTGCGCTGGATATCCAGAAAGTGTTGTCGGTAGAAGAAATGACCCAACTGGCTGTCACCGAAGAACTTGAACCTGAACTTGCCGCCACGCTGGCGGTAACAGATCAGGGTTTTTAAGCAGAGAGGGTCATATCGAGTTTGTAGTGGATGTTGTTGAAGTTGGGGTTGCAGTTGCTTTTGATTTACCTCCCCGTGGCAAGGACTTTTCCGATTGAGGGAGGGAGACCTTAGGCTCCCGACTGATTGAGGGTATCGCGGAGCGAAAAAGTCCGGGGGTCGCCTTTCTTTTGGTTACTTTTCTTTGGCGAAGCAAAGAAAAGTAACGTGGGCCCGGCACCCCGGGTATCGAATGTTTTTCAACCCGCGCCGAAGGTGCAAACACGAGGCATTTCCTTGATCATGGCCGGACCTGTCACTGTGCCGCCCCCTGTCAGCAACGAAGAAATGCGGTTGTTCCAGCATCTGTTTTACCAGCAGATCGGCATGCATTTGCCGGAATCCAAACGGGCGTTATTGTCCAGCCGTCTGTCCCGGCGGCTGGTGGCGTTGGGACTACCCAATTTCCGGGCCTACCATGATCTGATTGCCTCACCCGGTGCGCGGGAAGAACGCCAGCGCGCCATTGACCTGATTACGACCAACGAGACGTTCTTTTTCCGCGAAATCGGCCACTTTGCCTTTTTAAGCCAGAAGGTGCTCCCCTCATTTAGCCGTACCGACACCTTGCGGATCTGGAGCGCCGCCAGCTCTACCGGTGAAGAGGCGTATTCCATTGCCATGCTGCTGGATAACGAACGCCACGATGCCCCGTGGGAAATCGTCGGCTCGGATATCAGCCAGCGGGTACTCGATAGCGCGCGGCAAGGGGTGTACCCCATGGTGCGGGGCGAGAACATTCCGCCTGCCGATCTGAAGAAACATTGTTTGCGTGGCACGGGTCAATACGAGGGACAGTTCCTGGTGGGCAAGCATCTGCGTGAGCGTGTGACGTTTACGCAGATGAACCTCACCGCGTTGCCGGCCCGCCTGACACCGTTTGATGTGGTGTTTTTGCGGAACGTGATTATCTATTTTGATGCGCCGACCAAGGCCCGCGTGCTGGCCAACGTGACGCATTTTGTAAAACCGGGCGGATATCTGCTGGTGGGCCATTCCGAGTCTTTGCATGGTATCCAGCTGCCGTTGCAGATGATCTCGCCCTCTGTTTATCGCAAGCTTTAGAGTCTTTGACGGTGTCTGAACGCATTTTTGTAAATCCGGGCGAGATCTACTTCGGCCAGGGCGACGAGCGCATCGAAACCCTGCTGGGTTCCTGTGTGGCAATTACCTTCTGGCATCCGGCCAAACGCCTGGGCGGTATGTGCCATTTTCTGCTGCCCAACCGCATTCACGGCAAGGTGCCGGTGTATACCGGGGATGGCCGTTACGGCGACGAAGCATTGCAATACATGATCGAAGAAGTGGCCGTACGGCGCACCCAGTTGCGTGATTACCAGGTCAAGGTGTTTGGCGGCGGACGCATTTTTGCCAATGAACGCTCAGGCGCCACGATTGGCGAGGCCAACGCCCGCTTTGCCCTGTCTGCATTGCGTGAAGTGGATTTACCCATTGCCGGCCAGGACGTGGCTGGTGAAGGTTACCGATATCTGCGTTTTGATCTGGCGACAGGGGATGTCTGGGTGCGCCGCGGACGAGGGCTGCCAGCCCCGGTGCGCGGACGTGAGCCGGTCAAACCCGCAGGAGGCTTTCGATGACGATCAAGGTGATGATTGTGGACGACTCATCCATCATGCGCCAGGTGGTGCAGGAGGTGTTGTCCAAGCATGCAGATATCGAGGTCATCGGCGCTGCGCCAGACCCCTTGTTTGCCATGACGCGCATGAAACTCAAGTGGCCGGACGTCCTGTTACTGGATATCGAAATGCCACGCATGGATGGCATCACCTTTCTGAAACAGATCATGGCCGAGCACCCGACGCCGGTGGTGATCTGTTCCACGCTCACGCAAAAGGGCGCCGACATCACCATGGAGGCGCTGGCGGCCGGCGCGGTCAGTGTCATCACCAAGCCCACGCTGGGTTTGCGCGATTTCTTGCAAGACAGCTCCAACGATCTGGTTAGCGCCATCCGCGCCGCCTCCCGCGCGCGGGTGTCCAATCTGCGCACCTTATCGTCCCCGCGCGCACCGCTCTCTGCGCCTTCAGGTGGGTCTTCTACGGCGGCCAGCGTGCGCGAACGGATGGAGGGCGGCAAGCAGTCGGCGGATGTCATCCTCAATGCACCGACCTCCAATGCCTTTTTGCCCACCACCGAAAAGATTGTGGCGCTGGGCACGTCTACGGGGGGCACCCAGGCGCTGGAAGTTATTCTGACCGCGCTGCCCCGCAATATCCCGGGCGTGGTGGTGGTACAGCACATGCCGGAGAAATTCACCAAAAGCTTTGCCGATCGCCTCAACAACATGTGTGAGGTAGATGTCATGGAAGCCAGCCACAATGATCGCATCGTGCCCGGTCGGGTGCTGATTGCGCCAGGGGGCAAGCATATGGTGGTCAAGCGTAGCGGCGCGCAATATCACGTGGATGTGGTGGACGGCCCGCTGGTAAGCCGGCACCGGCCCAGCGTGGATGTGTTGTTCCGTTCTGTGGCCAAGGCCGCCGGGCGCAACGCCGTGGGCTTCATCATGACCGGCATGGGCGACGATGGCGCGCAGGGCCTCAAAGAGATGCACGATACCGGCGCGGTGACCTACGCCCAGGATGAAGCCAGTTGCGTGGTGTTTGGCATGCCCAAAGAAGCCATCGAACTGGGGGGCGTGAATGAAGTGGTGGGGCTGGACCGCATCGCCGGGCTGATCCAGCGCGTGGGCAAGTAAACAGGAGCAACGATGAACCAGCCCGCGCCATCCATGCTGATTGCCGACGATAGCTCGCTGCAACTGAATCATGCGGTTGAGCTGTGCGTGCAATGCGGCTGCCAGGTGATCTGGCAGGCCATGAATGGCGAAGAAGTGTTATCCCTGCTGCAAACACTGCCCGAAAAACCCGACATCTTGCTCACCGATCTGGAAATGCCGGGCATGGATGGTGTGGAACTGCTGCGCCATATGGCCGAAAGCAACCAGTTCATGCCCATCATTTTCATGAGCAGTACAGACGAACAAGTGCTGCACACCGTGGAAGCTGCTGCGGCGGCCTACGGTTTTCCGGTGTTGGGCACCTTGCAAAAACCCGTAAAGCTGGAAGGGCTGGAACGTGCGCTAGAGCGTTTTCATATGCTCAACCGGCCGCCCATGTCCGCGCCGCCGCCCATTGATGATGGCGATCTGCACCGCGCGCTGGAACGGGGCGAGTTTGTGCCGTGGTTTCAGCCCAAGGTCACCACGCGCAGCGGGCTGTTTCAGTCTGCCGAAGTGCTGGCCCGCTGGCAGCACCCGGAACACGGCATGATCGCGCCGGTGTATTTCATTGGCCGGCTTGAGCAAGCCGGGCTGATTGGCCGCATGACTGAACAGATCATGACCCGCGCCATCCGCGAAACCCGCCAGTTGTACGCCCGCGGTTTGCGCTTTGGGCTGGCGGTGAATATCTCCGCTGAAAACCTGCCGGAACCCGGTTTTGCCGAACGCATCAAGCAGTTGCTGGCGCAAGAGTCTTTCCCGCCCGCGCAAATGACGCTGGAAATCACCGAGTCTGGCGTAATGGCCGATCTGGCGCGTTCTTTGGGCGCGCTGGCCCGTTTGCGCATGGCTGGGGTAGGGATCTCGATTGACGATTACGGCACCGGCAACGCGACGTTGCAGCAACTGATGCGCACGCCGTGCTCAGAACTCAAGATCGACCGATCTTTTGTCAATGGCGCCTCCCGCCGACCGCAGCTGCGCACCTTGCTGGAAAGCACGGTAGACATGGCGCACCGCCTCAAGCTGGGCGTGGTGGCCGAAGGCGTAGAAGATGCGGAAGACTGGAAACTGGTGCAAGAACTGGGCGTAGAACTGGTGCAGGGCTTTTTTGTAGCCCGCCCCATGCCGGCGGAGAGCATCCACGAATGGGTGCGCAATCGCCATGAATGGCTGCATTTGTGGGGCAAGATTCAAAACCTGTGAGAGTGGTGTCTCCCTCACGCACC
>JASLES010000076.1 GCA_030151005.1 Silvimonas sp. | reverse complement strand
CACACCGTTGATCAACATGGATGCGGCAAGGAACAGCAGCATGATTTCGGTAATCTTGAAAAACAGACGCCAGGAGAAAATCTTGCCGCCTTGCTGCAGTAGCCAGAAGGTCAGGAACGCCAGTGCCAGGCCCAGCACAATAGCCAGGATGGTTTGGCCCACGCTACCGGAACCCAGGCCCAGACCATAAAGGAACACCACTGCCTCTGAGCCCTCACGCGCCACGGCCAGCATGACCACCACCATCAGCCCCCACCAGTTGGCTTTGGCGGCTGCCTGGGACATCTCGCCTTCCAGTTCTTTCTTGAGCGTGCGACCGTGGATGCGCATCCAGAACACCATCTGCACAATCAAACCACTGGCGATCAGCACCATGGCCAGCTGGAAGTACTCAATTGACCCGTCCGGCAGCACGCTTTCCAGCGCCATCATGGCACCGGCCAGAGCGCCGGCCAGGGCAAGGCCGGCCACCACGCCACCCCACAGATATTTCATCCCCTGGTTGAGCCCGGCATTGCGCAGCCAGGCAAACAGGATACCGATCACAAGCAGCGCTTCCACGCTCTCGCGCCAGACAACAAACAGGATATTGGCCATGTGTTCCTTATGGCGCCAGGCGGGCGCGGGTCATGCCGAGTCGGTCAATCGCGCAACCGCCTGAGCGGGGCCGGGCATGACTTGATACATTAAATGCGATCTATTCTCATTTATTATTCTGGATTGCGAAACTTAGATCAAGCCTGGGAAATTAATGGCAGGTCAAATTATTACCGGACCGATGTGCGAGAATCGCAGATATGACACATACATTCTTCTCTGCACTGGTTTTGCTGCTGCTGGTGACCGATCCGCTGGGTGGTTTGCCGCTGTTTGTTTCTCTGCTCAAAAAGGTCCCGCGCGAACGCCGGGTCAAGGTCATCTTGCGGGAAACGCTGGTGGCGTTCTGCATCTTGCTGGCCTTCATGGTGTTCGGACAAAGCTTCTTGCAGGTTATGCATTTGTCTGAGACGTCGCTGGGTATTGCCGGCGGGATCATTCTGTTTCTGATCGCCCTCAGAATGATTTTCCCCAAAGCCGAAGGGGTGTTTGGCGATGGCACCCCGCATGGCGAACCGTTTATTGTGCCGCTGGCTGTACCGCTACTGGCCGGCCCATCTGCACTGGCCACCGTATTGCTGCTGGTTTCGCATGATCCGGATCGGCTGTGGGAGTGGGTGGGGGCGCTGGCCATCACCATGCTGATCTGCGGCCTGACTTTGTTGTTTTCCGAACGCATCAGCTATTGGCTGGGCGAGCGCCTGACCCAGGCCTTTGAACGCTTGATGGGCCTGATTCTGACCGCCATTGCCGTAGAAATGCTGCTGGCCGGTATTCGCACCTGGCTTTCCACTCTGCATTGAGAGCCGCTAACACAACCCTGCTGGCGTCGTTACGCTCACTTGCCGTGCTACACGTCTTCGTTTCGCGTGCCGCACCGTTACACTGGGTCGTGTTAGCGGCTCCAGGCTAGCGTGCGCCTGCTACAATTGCGACCATTCACCGGCAATGCCGGCACGCTGTTTTCAACTAACGGAGCTTGACCCGATGACGCAAAACGAACTGAAAGAAGCCGTAGGCCGCGCTGCCCTGCAATACGTGCCGGAAGACTGCATTGTCGGCGTGGGTACCGGGTCGACGGCCAATTACTTTATTGATGCGCTGGGCACGATCAAGGGGCGGATCAAGGGCGCGGTGTCCTCGTCGGAAGCCAGTGTCAAGCGCCTGATGGGCCTCGGGATTGAAGTATTTGATCTGAACACCATCGATAAGCTGCCGGTGTACGTGGATGGCGCGGACGAAATCAATCACCAGTTGCAGATGATCAAGGGCGGCGGCGCAGCGCTGACGCGTGAGAAAATTGTTTCTGCCGTAGCCGAGAAATTCATCTGTATCGCGGACGAAAGCAAATACGTCAGCGTGCTGGGCAAGTTTGCCGTGCCGGTTGAGGTTATCCCGATGGCGCGTTCTTACGTTGCCCGTGAAATCGTCAAACTGGGCGGCCATCCGGCATACCGCGAAGGCGTGATTACCGACAATGGCAACGTGATCCTGGACGTACACGGCTGGCAGATTACGGAAGCCACCAAGCTGGAAACCGAGTTGAACCAGATCGTTGGCGTGGTCACCAACGGTCTGTTTGCATGCCGTCGTGCCGACGTCTTGTTACTGGGCACGGCGCAAGGCGTCCAGACCTATAAATAAGCAGAACAAGAGCCAGGCAAGTTGGGCCATGGCGGGCCAGAGCGGTCCGCCATGGACTTGCAACATATTGGTAACAAACCCGTGTTATGTTACCGCGCTTAGATAACAAACCGCACCCAGTCGGAGACTGCCTCAATGGCCGAACACATTTCCAAGCAATTCGATACAGAACTTGAGGCAATCCGTTCCAACGTGCTGGGCATGGCGGGTCTTGTTGAGGAACAGGTTCGTCTGGCCATGGAAGCCCTGGCTACTGGTGACCTTGTCATTGTGAACAAGGTGCTGGAGCAGGAAGAACGCGTGAACCAGATGCATGTGCAACTGGATGACATGTGCATTCACATGATTGCCCGCCGCCAACCGGCTGCCGGCGATCTGCGTATGGTCATGACCGTGATCAAATCGGTGGAAGACCTGGAACGCATTGGCGACAAAGCCGCGCGTATCTGCCGCCGTGCCAAGAACATTTATGACAGCGGTCGTCTGCAAGTGCCGCGCTTTAACGAACTCAACCACATTGCGGAAGACGCGCTGGACATGCTCTCCAAGGCGCTGGATGCGTTTGCCCGCCTGGATGTGCTGCAAGCCACTCAAGTCATCCGTGACGACAGCCGCCTGGATGACGAATACCGTGGCCTGCAACGCCAGTTGATTACCCTGATGATGGAAGACCCGCGCACTATTTCGCTGACGCTGGATATCTTGTGGATTGCCAAAGCCATTGAGCGTATTGGCGATCTGGCGGTGAACGTGGCCGAGCAAGTGGTGTTCCTGGTCAAGGGCCTGGATATCCGCCACAAGAGCCAGGAAGAAGTCGAGCGCCTGATCCTGACCCCGCGCGAAGGCGAATAACCCACGGCGGTGGCAGGTTGATGGATGTCTGAATGAAAAAAGCGGCTGCAAGCCGCTTTTTTCATATCTGCTTCATGCCAATTGAGTGGACTACGCCATGCCGCCAATTGCCAGCCGCGCCATGGTTCGCTATGTTGGGCTGACTGCGGCCGTCATCTGCCGCGTTTCTCCTTGTTCAATTTATCTGGAATGCGCATGGCCGACGACCACCTGATCGCCGCCGTTGACCTCGGCTCCAACAGTTTTCGCCTGCAAGTGGCGCGCGTGCTGGAAAGCACGGTGGTGCCGCTGGACACCTTCAAAGAAACCGTGCGCCTGGGCGCGGGCCTTGATGAACGCAATTACCTGACGCCAGATGCCCAACAGCAAGCGTTGGATGCACTATCCCGCTTTGGCGAGCGCCTGCGCGGCTTGCGTACCGATCAGGTTCGCGCTGTGGCCACCAATACTTTCCGCGTCGCCAAAAACGGTCAGACCTTTTTACCGCAGGCCGAGGCCGCGCTGGGGTTCCCCATTGAAATCATTGGTGGCCGGGAAGAAGCGCGGCTGATTTACCTGGGTGCTTCACACAGCCTGCCGTCTTCGCGGGAGAAGCGTCTGGTCGTCGATATCGGTGGCGGTTCCACCGAATTCATCGTCGGTCGCCAGCACACGCCGCTGGTTACAGAAAGCACGCTGATGGGTTGCGTCTCCTGGAGTCTGCGCTTTTTTCCCAATGGCATTATCACGCCCGATCGCATGGCCGCCGCAGAGATTGCTGCCGGAGAAGTCATCCAGCCGCTGGAGCTGGAATTTCATGCCCGGCACTGGCAGATGGCCATCGGCACCTCCGGCACGGCCCGGTCGCTGGCCGACGTGATGGAACTCAACGACATTGCCAGCGGCGGCATTACCCGCGCTGGCCTGGCGCGTATCCGGCAAATCCTGCTGGAAGCCGGCCACGTGGATAAGGTCAAGCTCAACGGTTTGCGGGATGATCGGCGCCCAGTGCTGGCTGGCGGCTTTGCCATCATGGCGGCGGTGTTCGATCTTCTGGGGATCGAGCGCATGCAGATTACCCAGGGCGCGCTGCGCGACGGCGTGTTGTATGACCTGTTGGGCCGGCATGGTCAGCATGATATTCGCACCCAGACCGTCAACGCTTTTTTGCGCCGCTATCATGCTGATGCCGCTCAGGCCCAGCGGGTAGGGGCGCTGGCGCTACACCTGGCGCAAACCATGTCGCAAGTGAATGCCAGCCTGGCGCTGGATGTGTACTACGCCGGCATGCTGCATGAAGTAGGGCGTTCGATCTCGCATACCAGTTATCACAAGCATTCCGCCTACATTCTGCAGCACGCGGATATGCCAGGATTTTCCCGCCGGGAGCAAGCACAGCTTGCGTCTTTGGTGCTGGCGCAGCGCGGCAAACTGGAAAAAGCCGGTAAACCATCCGGCGAAGCACTGGGACAAGCGGTGCTGGCGCTGCGGTTGGCCTGCATTATCCATCGGGCCCGGCACGATGATCCTGATCCGGACTGTACGCTCAATGCCACCGGCAAGCGTTATACGCTCAAACTGCCCAAAGGCTGGCTGGATGCCCGCCCACTTACCCGGCATGCATTGATGGAGGAAACCCACGCATGGCAAACCGTCGGTCACGAACTGGCAATCACAGAACACAACGCGTAAGACACCACCCGCGCGCAGACAAAGCCGGTTTGCAACCCGGAACACTGGTTTATGTGGGGGATGCCCCCACGCAGGAGTCATTGGCAACGCTGATTGAGTTCGGGCCGCAGGCAAATGATCTGTCTTCACACCCGCTGAGCCCGACTGACTGCAATCTGCCAACCCCCCGCCCGGACCACACGGTGTGGGTGAACGTGCATGGCCTCTCCAACACGGACTTCATCAAGACCATCGGGCGGCACTTCGGTCTGCACCCGCTGGTGATGGAAGACATCCTTAATACCGGGCAGCGCGCCAAGGTAGAGGTCTATCAGGGTTATCTCTTCATTACCGCTCGCCTTGTGCACGCGGATGACAATGCGGATATTGAAAGTGAACAGATTGCCATCGTGCTGGGGCAAAACTGGGTCTTGACCTTCCAGGAGCGCCCCACTGGCTCGTTCAAGGGGATTCGGGAGGCGCTGCAAAACGAGCAGTCGCAGCTACGGCGCTGGGGTGCGGATTACCTGGTGTATTCCATGCTCGACAAGCTGGTCGACCGCTACTTCACGGTACTGGAGGCCATTGGCGAGCGCATTGAAGCGGTAGAAGACAGTTTTGAAGCAGGCATCGGCCCGGATCATCTCGGGGAGATCCAGAACCTGCGGCGCTCTTTACTGGCCGTGAAACGCGGGCTATGGCCGCTGCGCGAAATGATCAACACCCTGCAACGGGACGAGCCGGATTTCTTTCGCAACGAAACCCAGCTTTACCTGCGCGATGTGTATGACCACACCGTGCAGTTGATCGAAAGCGTGGAAGCGCTGCGTGACCTGGTGGGCAGTTTGCAAGACACGTATCTGTCACTGCAGTCGCACCGCATGAACCTGCAAATGCGCGTGCTGACCGTGATTACCACCATCTTCTTGCCGTTGAGTCTGCTGGCCGGAATCTACGGCATGAACTTCGAGAACATTCCGGAGTTGCATACGCACAATGGCTATTTCGTGTTGCTGGGCGTGATGGTGCTGATTGCAGCGAGTCTGGCGGGGTATTTCAAGTACAAGCGCTGGTTTTGAGGCTTGTGATCACGGGTGGTTGAATAGCCATACCGATAGAAAAATCCCCAGCATCATGAGGGCGATGGCTACCTTGGCGATCGCCCCCAGCACGAGGCCAAGCCAGGTGGCAACGCCGGCCTTGCCCGCCTGCACCACGCTGCGGCGGGCATACAGTTCGCCCAGCACGGCCCCAATAAAGGGCCCGAGAATCAATCCGGGAATACCAAAAAACATGCCGACGATAGAGCCCAGCACCGCGCCACTAACCGCCTGTTTGCTGGCACCCGCATGCTTGGCCCCCAGTGCGCTTGCCATCCAGTCCAGCACGGCAGAAAACAGCATCAGCACCAGCAAGATGCCAAGGGTGATGTAGCCCACGCGGGTAAAGCCATCAATCCAGGCCGCCACGAGCATGCCAAAGAACAAAAAGGGCGTGCCGGGCAGCATGGGTAAAACGGTGCCAACAAGGCCGGTGAGCATCAATGCAATGGCAATGAGCCACCACCAGATAGCGGCATCGGCCAGCGGAATTTCGGGCATGAGGGCTTCCCTGTGAAAGACAATGCTAGTGGACACTAGCACAAGCCGGGTTTGGGTGATGTGGGCCGTGCGATAACAATAAAAAAAGCACCGCGATGGCGGTGCTTTTTTGGCTGACTAGCACAATGCTCAGGCACGATCTCGCCCGCGAGAGGACCACCAGAACAAATGCAGCCCCAGCAGAATCATGGGCAACGACAGCCATTGGCCCATGGAGAGGCCAAATTGCAGCAAGCCCAGGAAGTCATCCGGCTCGCGAGTAAATTCCACGCAGAAGCGGCACAGACCGTAGCCAAACATGAACAAGCCGGAAATCTGGCCGGTTTTGCGTGGCTTGATCGAATACACGTACAGCACCACAAACAGCAGCAAGCCTTCGGTGAACATTTCATACAATTGCGATGGGTGGCGCGGCAACATGCCGAACTCCACCAGCCACTGTTGCCATTGCGGATTACGCAGCGCCGCAGCCGAGTCGGCGTTGGCTGCAGACGGGAAACCCATCGACCACGGCAGGCCCGGCGTGGTCACGCGCCCCCACAACTCACCATTGATAAAGTTGCCCAGTCGGCCAAACAACAGGCCCAGCGGCACCAGTGGTGCAATAAAGTCGGTCACGGCAAAAAAGCGCCGACGCGTCTTGTGGGCAAACACCCACATGGCGACCAGCACACCGATAAAACCGCCATGGAAAGACATACCGCCTTCCCAGACCTTGAAAATATCGAACGGGTGGCTGAAATAAAAATCCGGCTTGTAGAACAATACATAACCCAGACGCCCGCCCAGAATCACCCCGAGCACGCCATAAAAAAGCAGGTCATCCAGTTCGCTCAATTGCCAGCCCGCGGGGCGGCCCAGCTTGATGCGACGGCGGCCCAGCAGCAAAAACAGCAGAAAGCCGACCAGGTACATCAGCCCGTACCAGTGGATCGCGAGCGGACCAATTTTGACTGCGATCGGGTTGAAATGCGGGTGAATTAGCATGTGAGGCGGGCTTTTGGATAAAATCGGGCATTATACAGCAACGCCTTTTAACCCAAACGCGCCAAAAGCCTGTTTCACTCAACGGATTGCGCCACCCACACCCTGGGTGCGGACGCGGTTCGCGGTATGCTTGAGTCATTCATCAAACGGCGGTTCCTGCTGCAAGAGTCAGCCGGGCCGTTCCGGTTTTCCAGGACACGTAATATGCCAGCCTATCGTTCCCGCACTTCCACCCACGGCCGCAACATGGCCGGTGCCCGCGCACTGTGGCGCGCCACCGGTATGAAAGACGATGATTTCGGCAAACCGATCATCGCCATTGCCAACTCTTTCACCCAGTTTGTGCCCGGTCACGTGCATCTGCACAACCTGGGTCAGCTGGTCGCGCGCGAAATTGAAAAGGCGGGCGGCATCGCCAAAGAATTCAACACCATTGCAGTCGATGACGGTATCGCCATGGGCCATGGCGGCATGCTGTACAGCCTGCCCAGCCGGGATCTGATCGCCGATTCGGTGGAATACATGGTGAACGCGCACTGCGCCGATGCGCTGGTGTGTATCTCCAACTGCGACAAAATCACCCCGGGGATGTTGATGGCCGCCATGCGCCTCAATATTCCGGTGATTTTTGTGTCGGGCGGCCCGATGGAAGCCGGCAAGGTGAACTGGCGCGGTGAAGAGCGTCACGTTGACTTGATCGACGCCATGATTGAAGCCGCCAACCCGAACGTATCGGATGCCGAAGTGGCTTCCATGGAGCGCTCTGCCTGCCCAACCTGTGGCTCTTGCTCTGGCATGTTTACCGCTAACTCCATGAACTGCCTGACTGAGGCACTGGGTCTGTCATTGCCGGGCAATGGCTCGCTGTTGGCAACCCATGCTGACCGCAAGCAGTTGTTCTTGCAGGCTGGCCGCACCATCGTTGACCTTGCACGTCGGTATTACGAGCAGGAAGACCAGTCGGTACTGCCGCGCAATATCGCCACGGTGGAAGCCTTTGAAAACGCCATGAGCCTGGATGTAGCCATGGGCGGTTCCACCAACACCGTGCTGCACTTGCTGGCCGCCGCCAATGAGGCGGGCGTGGATTTCAAAATGGCGCAAATCGATGCCATCAGCCGCAAGGTGCCGTGCCTGGCCAAAGTGGCGCCGGCCACGCAGAAATACCACATGGAAGACGTGCACCGTGCGGGTGGCGTGATGGCTATTCTGGCTGAACTGGATCGTGCGGGCCTGATCAAGCGGAACGTCAGCACCGTGCACGCGCCGACCATGGCCGAGGCACTGGCCAAGTGGGACATCATGCAGGCAGAAAACGACAGCGTGGCGCACCACTTCTACCGTGCAGCGCCAGGCGGCATTCCGACGACCATTGCCTTCTCGCAATCCATGCGTTATCCCACGCTGGATAACGACCGCGCTGACGGCTGCATCCGCAGTAAAGAGCACGCCTACAGCCAGGACGGTGGTCTGGCCGTGCTTTACGGCAACATTGCCGAGCGTGGTTGCATCGTCAAGACCGCGGGTGTGGATGACTCCATCCTCAAGTTCTCCGGCCGTGCCCGCGTATTCCAGAGCCAGGATGACGCCGTCGAAGCGATCCTGGCCGATCAAGTGGTCGCCGGTGACGTGGTTGTGATCGTCTACGAAGGCCCCAAGGGCGGTCCGGGCATGCAAGAAATGCTCTACCCGACTTCCTACCTCAAATCCAAGGGTCTGGGCAAAGCCTGCGCGTTGCTGACGGACGGGCGTTTCTCGGGCGGTACGTCGGGTCTTTCGATTGGTCATGCCTCGCCGGAGGCCGCTGAAGGTGGAGCAATTGGCCTGGTGCAAGAAGGGGACGCCATTGATATCGACATTCCCAACCGCACCATCAGCCTGCGCGTGACCGATGAAGAACTGGCACACCGCCGTGCAAAAATGGAAGCCAAAGGCAAGGACGCCTGGAAGCCAGTCGGCCGTGAGCGTTTTGTTAGCGCTGCGCTGCGCGCCTATGCTGCCATGACCACCAGCGCCGATACCGGCGCAGTACGCGATGTATCGCAGGTAGAGCGCAAGTAAGATGTAACTGGGGCATCAGAACGGGACGGGCTAACCGTCCCGTTTTTATTTGGAGAGGGTTCCGTGAATACCAAGAGCTATGTGATCCGTGTGGCGGTGCACGCTGTGGTGATGCGCATCCCCAAAGGACATGTTTGCACCTATGGCGAGGTGGCCCGCCTGGCGGGTTTCCCGCGTAACGCGCGTATGGTCGGGCGTTGCATGGATGACAGTATTCCCTGGTACCGCGTGGTGAATGGTCAGGGCAAGATCAGCCCGCGTGGGCTGGATGGGAATGATGATTTGCAGCGGTTTTTGCTGGAGGCAGAAGGGGTGGAGTTTGCCGCCAACGGACGAATTGATTTGATGAGATATGCCTGGAATGGTGAATAAACGTTATGTTGTGGACGTGATGATAAAAAAACCGGGATGAAGAATCATCCCGGTTTTTTTAGGCATTTGTTGCCGGCTTAGCAGCCTGGATAAGCTCCTGCAGCATTGAACGGGCTGCAAGCGTTTGGCGGAGTTGTTGCGTGGGTAGACACATCGGAGCCCAGCACAGACAGGTTGAATTGCGAAACATCCGAGGCGGTTGTGCTGCTCAAAGTGGTTGTTGCAGTGACTGCTACGTCTGCCCACCAGGCGTAGTTTTTGGAATAGATCACATTGAAATAGCCGTAGCCATCAGTGCCGGTGGTCAGGGTGGACTGGTCCAGCGTGGCAGGAATGCAGCTGCCGCCAGTCGTACATGTACCTACTTGCCGGACAACCGGTTCCCAAACGCTGTCTGCGGTGCTCCAGTCAAGATAGCCGATGTAATACTGAATCGGGGTGATCGCCAAAGTAACGGTGCTTTGCGTCGGTTGGCCGTTTGCGTCGGTGACCAGGACGTTCATCGGCATTTTGTATTGCGTGGATGAGTAAACTACCAGCGAGCCACCTGCACCGAGCTTGACCGATGCGGCCTGGTTGCTGATTACGTTCACGTTTGCGGTTTGGGTGACGCCGCCAGAAGACACGGTAAGCGTGATGGTACGTGGAGTCGCGTCAGAACCAGCTGCAACACTAAACGTGAGCACGCCGCTAGTATTGGTCGTGCCGCCATTGCTGACGTTGGAAACGGCGCCGGAACTTGCGCTGATACTCACGGGAGCACCGGATACCAGAACGTGGTTAACGTCGAGAACGCTAACGCTAGCAGTGACGATACCCGTCGACGACATATTGGTGCTGCTCAGCAAGACATTAAGGCTACCAATCTTGGCGGTGCTGGTCGTGGTACTGGACGTGCTGCTAGAAGTGCTGCTGCTGGTGCTGCTACTTAAGAGCGTGCTACCGTCGGCCGCGCCATTACAACCAGACAAGGCGATAGCAGCGGCAATTGCCGGCAATGCCAGGAATTTCACTGCCGGGAAGAACTTGCTTGCCGGCCGCTTGAATACTTTCATTTTCGCTTCCTCGGGGTATTTCAATTGAACGATCAACAGAATGCGGTGGCCAGCTCAATTCATAAATCGAAATTGCTGGCACTACTGGTAAGGGATTAGACGATACTGATAATCACGTTGGCAATTACTAAAGCGCCAAGTGTCGCGTCATGTATACGCTCGGGACAGAACCATAATCGTGTGGGAAAACGCCGGGTAAGCGTGACAGGAAGAGCGGCGAGTGTTGCCAGATGAACGGCTGCGAATGCTCGTGCGCCGCTGATTGTCGCATTTGCAAGCAGGGCTGATATTACAAATGCATTGCGCGAATTCTGCTTTTGAGCGGAATTGGCAAATTAAATGCATTAAGCATAAAGCGGAAATGAAAAAAGCCGACACGTTGTGTCGGCTTTTAAAATCTGGTGGCCAGTCGCGGAATCGAACCACGGACACGCGGATTTTCAATCCGCTGCTCTACCAACTGAGCTAACTGGCCTTCGAGAGGACCGAATTAAACACTATGGGCATTTTTGTGTCAACACTTCTGCAAGAAAATATTCATAAGTCCGCAAAAGGTAAAGGAATTTGACCGGTAGGGGAGTGCTCTGGTTTGGCAGATCGGCGAGTGCCCGGTCTAGTGAAATGTTTGGAGGTGGTTTGCGCCCCACGCGTGCGCGCACGAGATACATACGCAATACCGGTGGTTACGGCCGGTGAACGGGCAGGTTCCGCTTGAGGGGAGGGGCTGGATCGACATTAGTTAGAAGGGTTTTCTTGTTCTCAGGACCGAAAACCTGGGGTGAGGCTCAGATGTTGTGCGCTGTTTTTTACTATTTCGACCAGAGCGTGGGCCGTGGCTTGGGCAAGAGGTGTGCCTTCTGTAGGCCAGGTCGGCCAGAAAATTTCGCTTTTTTTCAATGACATGACGTTTTTGTTGTGATCTTTCGGGCGAAAGTGTTTGACATGGTCGGGGGCTCTAGCCATAATGCGCTCCTCATTCAGGAGGGATTCCCGAGCGGTCAAAGGGATCAGA
>JASLES010000001.1 GCA_030151005.1 Silvimonas sp. | reverse complement strand
ATCTGACGCATGCCTATTTGACGCGCGCCCACGCCGACAACTTGCGCCACGTGGAAATCTTTTTTGACCCGCAAACTCATACAGAACGCGGCGTAGCGTTTGAAGATGTGCTGGGCGGCATCCGTCGGGCGTTGCTGGAAGCCGAGCGGGAGTGGGGCATCAGCTTCAAGGTGATCATGTCTTTCTTGCGGCATTTGTCTGAGGCTGATGCGCTGGCAACTCTGGATGAAGCGCGCCCCTATCTGCACCGTATTGATGGTATTGGGCTGGACTCCAGCGAAATGGGTCACCCGCCTTCCAAATTTGCGCGGGTCTTCGCCGAGTGCCGCGAACTGGGCTTGCCCGTTGTCGCCCATGCCGGCGAAGAAGGCCCTCCCGAATACATTGAAGAGGCCCTCGATCTTTTGCGTGTCAAACGCATTGACCATGGCGTGCGCGCGCTGGAAAGCGAGGCGCTGATGCAGCGGCTGGTAGATGAGCAAATTCCGCTGACCGTGTGCCCGCTCTCTAACGTCAAGCTCAAGGTGTATGACGATATGTCCATGCACGGTCTGCGCAAAATGCTGGCGCGGGGCGTGAAGGTCACGATCAACTCGGATGATCCGGCGTATTTTGGCGGGTATGTGAACGACAACTTTGTTGCTTGTGTGGAGTCGCTGGGTCTGACTGAGGCAGAAGTCATCAAGCTGGCGCGCAACAGCATTGAAGCCAGCTGGCTTGACGGCGTGCGGCGCGATGCACTGTTGGCCGCAATTGATGACACGGTCGAGGAATGGCGCAGTCGCTGATCAGGTCTGCAACCGTGTGGCCATAAAAAACGGCGCTTTGGGCGCCGTTTTTTTATGAACCGGAAAGCTGTAAAACAGCGCTTATTTGATCACATTAAGCGCTTCATAGCAGGCGCCCATGGTGTGGTAATCCGTCTTGCCGGCGGGGGACTTTTCATCATCCACCTTGCCGTTTTCTGGCGTCAGGATGCGATACCAGGCGCCGTATTGGTGATCCACAAAGTGTGCCCAGCTATATGTCCAGATGCGCTCGTACCATTCCCAGTATTTGGCATCCTTGGTTCGGTCGGCCAGCAAGGCGGCGGCGGCGAACGATTCGGCCTGCACCCAGAAATACTTGTCACCATCGTATAGTTTGCCTTCCAGGTCATAACCGTAGACAAGGCCGCCATGCTGGTGATCCCAGCCAAACTCCATGGCGCGGTCAAACAGTTCGCGTGCGCGGTCCAGATGCCATTCAGCTGGCGCGTGGCGATCCAGAATCAACAAAAGCTTGGCCCATTCGGTCTGGTGGCCGGTCTGGAAACCCCAGGGGCGGAAAATATTGGTGCGATCACCCTTGTTGTATTCCAGATCAGGCGTCCAGTCGGTACGAAAGTGCTCCCAGACTTGGCCGCCGGTACGGCCGGCTTGAACAATGGTGAAGTTTTTGGCCAGGGTTTTGGCGCGTTCCAGATAACGTTGTTCGCCAGTGGCTTCAAATGCAGCCAGCATGGCTTCGCAAGCATGCATATTGTCGTTCTGGCCACGATAGTCATCGACTTGCCAGTCTGCACTGGCTTCACTGGCGTACATGCCGTGATCTGCCAGCCAGAAATGCTGTTCCATCAAGTCATAGGTTTCGCCCAGCCACTCGGCTGCATGGGCGATACCGCAGCGCACGCCGCAGGCATAAGCCAGCATGACAAACGCCAGGCCGTAGCACATATTGGTGGCGTCAGCGACTTGGCCAACTTTCAGTACCCAGGCATAGCCGCCTGTTTGCGGGTTGCGGTGGACATTGCGGACAAAGTCGATGCCGTGCTGCACGCGTTCTTTGTATTGCGGTTGCTGAAACTGCAACCAGGCCATGGCGTTGTTGAAGACAAAGCGGGTGGAGGAGACCAGGTGACGCGTCGATTTATCGTAAATCGTGCCGTCATCTTTGTAATAATGATAAAACCCGCCACTGGCATCGACTGAACGTGGGTCGTAGAACGACAAAGTGTGCTGGATATGGTCCAGCAAAAACTGGCGGCTGCGAAAATCGGGCTGTGCGGTACTCATGTGGTCTCCTGCCATGTAAGGGAAGGGCAAATACGGACGGCGGAGGAAAGTGGGCGTCCATCGCAAGCCCAATGCGGCTTTGCAGGCTTGCCCACTATACTTGCGTCCTTGCAATCAACTCCTGCAGATTTTACGGATGCGTTGCGGGGAGGTCTGTACGGTATCCCCCCACGCTTGCCTCGTGTCAGCAAGAGAGTTAGATTTTGATCATGTAGACAATACAAGTCCGCGTGGCGTGTTGCCACCGGCACAACCGTAAACAGGCAGGGAGCAACAATATGCGAAATCTGTTGGCATTGGCCGTGTTGTGCGGATGCGCTGCACTGGCGCAGGCCCAGATCTATAAGTGGAAAGATGCGAACGGCAACACTCAGTATTCAGATACGCCGCCGCCGCCGACAGCCAAGGCGCAGGTCGTCAATGTGAAGGCCGTGCCGGTGACGACGGTTGCCGCTCCCAAAGGTGCTAGCGCTCCTGCCGCTGCCGCGAATAACGCCGCCTCTGCCCCTGCCAAGGTTTCTACACTGGACCCTACGGCCTGTGCCAATGCACATAAGCGGCTTGATTTCCTGCAAAACACCACCCGCATTCGTGCCATCAATGAGAAGGGCGAGGTGGAAATGATGGATGCCGATACGAAGCAAGCCGACATTAATACGACGCAAGCGAACATCAAGAAATACTGTGAAGAGTAATCGACTTGACGCCGGGGTCCGGCCAAACAAAAACAGGCGCTTTCAAGCGCCTGT
>JASLES010000055.1 GCA_030151005.1 Silvimonas sp. | reverse complement strand
AAAGGCGTCTGACGCAGCCACGGAGCCACGCAACTCCAGACCGGCGCTGCGTGCCTTGATGGCGGCAATCTTGGTAGAGTCCACGCGGCTCATCTGGCCTGCGCCAATCCCCAGCGTCTGACCGTTGCCGCAGAATACGATCGCATTGGATTTCACAAATTTGGCGACGCGCCAGGCAAACAACATGTCTTTCAGTTGTGCTTCGGTCGGTGCCTTTTTGGTGACCACTTTCAGATCGGACAACATCAGTGCGTGGACATCCGGCGTTTGCACCAGCAAGCCGCCACCCACACGCTTCACGTCAAACTTGTTTTCGCCACTTTCCAGCGGGACGGTCAGCACGCGCACGTTCGGCTTCTTGGCCAGCAGGGCCAGCGCTTCTGCACTGTAGCCCGGGGCGATCAGCACTTCCAGGAACTGGGCCGCGACGGCTTGTACGGTATCGCCGTCCACTTCACGGTTAAACGCAATGATGCCGCCAAATGCGGATGTGGTATCGGTAGCAAACGCCAGGCGATAGGCGCTGAATGTATCTGCGCCTACAGCCACACCGCACGGGTTGGCATGCTTGACGATCACGCAGGCCGGCTCTTCAAACTGTTTGACGGCTTCCCACGCAGCATCGGAATCAGCGATGTTGTTGTAGGAGAGTTCCTTGCCTTGCAATTGCGAGTAACGCGAGAGGCTGCCCGCGGCCGGGTCCAGATCACGGTAGAACGCGGCGGACTGGTGCGGGTTTTCGCCGTAGCGCATGTCTTGCACTTTCACAAATTGCAGGTTCAGGCGTTCCGGGTAGGCTTTCTTCTCACCGTCTGCGGTCAGCGCAGTCAGGTAATTGGAGATCGCGCCATCGTACGCGGCAGTGTGGCTGAAGGCTTTCTTGGCCAGGCCGACGCGGGTTGCCAGGGTCAGCGCACCGTTGTTGCCCTTCATTTCAGCCACCAGCGGGGCGTAATCGGCAGCGTCGGTCACAATGGCGACATGCGCGTGGTTTTTGGCGGCAGAACGCACCATGGCCGGGCCACCAATATCGATGTTCTCGATGGCATCTTCAAACGTGCAATCGGGCTTGGCGATGGTGGCTTCAAACGGGTACAGGTTCACGCACACCAGGTCGATGTTACCAATGCCGTGCTCGGCCATTTTGGCAACGTGGCTGTCCAGATCGCGCCGACCCAGAATGCCGCCATGAATCTTGGGGTGCAGCGTCTTCACGCGACCATCAAGCATTTCAGGAAAGCCGGTGTAATCGGCCACTTCAATGACCGGTACGTTGTGCTCTGCCAGGAGTTTGGCGGTGCCACCGGTGGAGAGGATTTCTACGCCAAAGCCAGCCAGGGCTTGAGCGAATTCGAGTACACCGGTTTTGTCGGAAACGCTGATCAGCGCACGCTTGATGATGGTCATTGCTGTTTTTTCCTGATGCCCGTGGAGGTAAAGATCACAAAAAACTGACGAAACAAATCACTGAGAAACGGCGGCCCCGCATGGCGGGACACAGAGCGACGGCAAAGAACCGGTCAACCCGGTTTTATGAGTGGCTCAAAGCATGTCGTACGTTTGCAGCTTTTTACGCAAGGTATTGCGATTGATGCCCAGCACTTCTGCGGCGCGGGTCTGGTTGCCGGCAACATGGTCAAGGACCAGTTCCAGCAACGGTTTCTCAACACGTGCCAGAACCATGTCATAGAGCGCGCACGGTGCTTCACCATCCAGATCCTCGAAATACCGTGCCAAAGAGGCCCGGATGGATTCGGCGATAGGATCTTCTTCCTGCGTCATTACGCAAGTGGCTGGCTGGTTCATGGTTACTTCCCTGAAACTGCCCCCAGGTCTTGCCTGCGGGCTTGTAGTGATAAATGCGGCGGCCTTGTGGCCTGCCGTCATGCTGCCTCAAGCGCGTTGTCCGCGCGCGGGGCAGTCTCCTCCATGTCGTAAATCAGCCGCTCGCCCAGCGTGGCCAGACTGTCGAAATACCCGCGCACAGCGGCATGCTGTCCGGCGGTGGAGTCCAGCTTGTACATGGCCTGGCGAAAGGCGTTTCCATCCTTCAGGCCCCTGGTATACCAGGCGATATGCTTGCGGGCAATCCGGCAACCGGAATACTCGCCATAAAACGTGTAAAGCTCGTCCAGGTGTTGCAACAACACCGCACGAATCTCGGTGACTTCGGGCGGGGGGAGCGTCTCACCCGTCGCCAGGAAGTGTGCAATTTCCCGGAACAACCAGGGCCGCCCCTGCGCTGCGCGACCAATCATGATGGCGTCGGCACCGGTTTCGGCCAGTACGGCTTTGGCTTTCTGCGGCGTGTCGATGTCACCATTGGCAATCACCGGAATCCGCAACATGGATTTGACTTCACGGATCAGCCCGTAGCGGGCCGCGCCGTTGTACATGTCTTCCCGCGTGCGGCCATGCAGCGCCAGTGCGGCAATGCCGGCAGCCTGGGCGCGTTCAGCCACACGCAGTACGTTCTCTTCCCCGTTACAGAACCCAAGACGGGTTTTCAGCGTGACGGGGACATCGACCGCCGCAACCACGGCGTCGAGGATTTCGCCCACCAGGGCTTCATCCTTCAACAGTGCAGAGCCGGCCAGCTTGTTGCAAACCTTCTTGGCAGGGCAGCCCATATTGATATCGATGATCTGCGCGCCCAGTTCCACATTCAGCTTTGCAGCCTGTGCCAGCATGGCCGGATCTGACCCGGCGATCTGCACAGCAATGGGCCCAGGCTCGCCAGCGTGATCCATGCGGCGGCGTGTCTTTTCGTTATCCCACAGTGCATTGTTGGCCGTGATCATTTCGGATACGGCGTAGCCTGCCCCGAAATGACGGCACAACTGGCGGAACGGTCTATCCGTCACACCCGCCATGGGCGCTACGAACAGATTGTTTTGTAAGGGAAAAGGGCCGATCTGCATGGCAACCGCTGTCGCAGAAAAGGCCGGAATTCTACCGCCTGCTTATTTTTTGGGCAACCGCAACGGCGTCAGCGGTGCATAAAAAGCTGCATGCCAGGCGGTCAACCCCAGTGCAGACGCCGCTTTCCAGCAGATTTGATCTCGCTCAAATTATGCCGTTTGGCAGAACCGGCTTTTTTCTGCTGCATCGCACACCCGCCAAAGGCTTACAGCGATCAGCAGCCAGACTTGTAACGTTTATTTACGCAAAGCCGGTTCGGGCAGTTCACAATCAGCGTAAATCACGGTGCAACGAAACCCCATAACGAGTCGATAAAACATGAACACACGCCGCCCCGCCGCCCGCCATTCCCTGTATGCCTACGCCTGGGATCTGGCCGGCCGTGATACCCGCAGTACGGTTGATGAAATCCTGGATCTGGGCGTTGATGGCCTCAGCCTTGCCGCCAGCTACCACGCGGGTAAATTCCTGCGCCCGCGCGCCACCGACGCCGGCAAGGTGTATTTTCCGGAAGACGGTACGGTCTACTTCAACCCGGAACCCAGCCGCTACCGCGCCATCAAGCCAAGACCCCACTCTGATGCCGCCGTGCGCCAGGTAGCGTATGACCTGGCCGATGATGGGCGGCTCAAGCTCTCTGCCTGGACCATCCTGTTTCACAACACGCGCCTGGGCGAAGCCCATCCGGAGCTAACTGTAAAGAATGCCTGGGGCGATAGTTATGTGTACGCGCCCTGCCCCATGCAGCCGCAACTGATCGATTACGCCACCGATCTGGCGACTGATCTGGCCGCTGCGCTACCCTGGCAAAGCCTGACTCTGGAATCCCCAGGCTGGACGCCCTACGCCCACGGTTATCACCACGAATTTGCCCAGGTACGCAGCAATGTGTGGCTCGATACCATGATGGGCCTGTGCTTTTGCGATGCCTGTAAAACCCGCGCCCGAGAAGATGGTATTGATGCTGCCGGCCTTGCCGCCCGCATCCGCGAGCGGGTGGACGGCTACCTGAATGGCCCGGCTGACGCCAGTACCGACCAAGCCGCCGCCTGGCTGGCTGCGGATATTCTGGAAGACATTGAACTGGCCGCGTATCTGCGCATGCGCCAGCGTCATGTGACTGGCATTGTCAGCCGCATCCGCGCTGCCATTCCGGCCCAGGTTGCCCTGTATGTGATCCCGACCGTGCAACGCCCCACCGCGCAAACCTGGCTGGAAGGCACCGACCTCAAAGCGCTGGCTTTTGCCGCGGACGGGATCGAAGTACCGTTCTATGAACCCGATGCCAACCGCGTGCTGGCCGATGCGCTCGACACCATCCGCCGCGTAGGAGACGCCCGCCGGGTACGCGGGATTCTGCGGCCGGGCGTGCCCGACCTGGGCGATGGTACCCAGACCGGCGCGGCGCTGGCGGGCTTGCAGCGTATGGGGATTGAACAGGTGGGGTTTTATAATTACGGGATGTTGCGGCAGGTGCATCTGGATGGGTTGCGGGGGGTGTTGAAGAAGTAAGGGCTGCGGCCCTTCCCCCTTGCTGAGGCACGTCGTTTCGGCGGAGGCTGGGGTCTGGTGTTAGCGCCTTTGGCGCGGGCTTGAAAAGCATTTTGATACCCGGGGTGCCGGGCCCACGTCACTTTCTTTGCTTCGCCAAAGAAAGTAACCAAAGAAAGGCGACCCCAGCCTGGCGGCCCTCCGGGCGTCCCTCAGTTGGTCGGGAGCCTGGGGTCTCCCTCCACTCCTTCGGCGCTGGGCTTTAACGGGGGAGAAAGTCAAAAACAACAGCAACAGCAACAGCAACAGCAACAGCCAGATCATCTGAGTGCGAGTTGTGTAGGGTGGATTCGGAGCGTAGCGACAATCCACCGTAGGCAGCCCGTTGGGCTGCAGACTGGATTCCGGCTCAAGGCCGGAATGACGATGTGGTAGGCCAGGTAAATCATTCTTGCGTACGGACGGTTTGCGAGGTTGGGGTTGGGGTTGCCGTTTCTTTTGACGTACCTCCCCTCCGGCAGCGCCGAGCATCGCAGTGAGGGCCGGGGTTTCGGCGCAAGGGTGTTTGAGCGAAGCGAGTTCCCTGGAGCCAGCCGGCCTTCACGAGAAGCACAGGGAACCCGCGTAGCGGGCGCTGTCGCAGGGGTCGCC
>JASLES010000415.1 GCA_030151005.1 Silvimonas sp. | reverse complement strand
CCGCGATCACGCCATCCAGTCCGGTCGTCATGAAGTTTCTCCAGGGATCAGTACAGACATGGACAGACTATCAATACATTGATTTAATAAAAATATTGAATCACTAAATCAATCTATATTCATGTCTACGCCCCCTGCTGGTCACCTGGATGCCACCACCGCCGCCCAACGTCTGGGCATCAACCTGCCCACGTTGTACGCCTATGTCAGCCGTGGCATGATCCGCCATGCCGGGCCTGCGGCAGACCCACGGGCGCGCTGGTACGTGGAAAGTGATATCGCGGCGTATCTGGCCCGCAAACAGCGCCAGCGCCGCCCGCGGGAGGCCGCACGCCATGTGCTCGATTGGGGCTTGCCAATACTGCAAACAGCCATCACCCGCATTGACCAGCAGGTGCTGCAGTACCGTGGCCACGATGCCATTGCATTGGCTGACCACGCCACGCTGGAAGACATCGCCGCCCTGCTATGGGATGACTCTGGCCTGGAGTGGCATGTCACCCCACCCCGCCCGCGTCTACCCGCCGGGTTACCGCCATTGCAACGCGCCACCGTGGCTCTGGCACTCAGCCCACCAAGCGCCCAACAACATGCGGAAGGGGTCGCGCTGATGCATACGCTGTGCAGCGCGCTGGGCGGCCAACCTGGCGTGCCTTTTCACACGGCCCTGGCGCAGGGTTGGCGTCGGGAAGATGCAGCCGATCTGCTCCGGCGCGCGCTGGTCCTTTGTGCAGATCATGAGCTTAATGCGTCTACCTTTGCCGTACGGGTTGCGGCATCGACCGGCGCCAGTCTGGCGGCCTGCCTGCAAGCCGGCCTGGCTGCCTTGAGCGGGCCGCGTCACGGCGGGTTAACGCAAATGGTTGGGCAAACCCTGGAAGCGCTACTGCAGATGCCGGAGGCTGACCGGGTAGCGGCATGGCTCGCGCGTGGCCACGCCTTGCCGCCTGGCTTGTTTGGTCACCCGCTTTACCCGGATGGCGACCCGCGCGCGCAACATCTGCTGGCGCAGATTTCTCATGACCCAAAATGGGAGCGGGTCGTCGCCCAGGCCCAGGCTCACTATGGGGATCAGCCATCACTGGATCTGGCGCTGGTCGCCCTGGTACGCAGTCTGCGCTTGCCGCTGGATTATGCCCTGCGGCTGTTTGCCATGGGCCGTGCAGCCGGCTGGATTGCCCACGCGCTAGAGCAACGCGCCACCGGCCAGTTGATCCGGCCCCGGGCAGAGTTTACGCAGCCTGATGCCGGGTGAGATCGGCTATGGCGACACTTGCAAATTGGCATAAGGCTTAATACGATCAGCGTCAATTTACTGAAAGACAGGTTTGCGATTCATCCCGCCATGATGCTTGCCCGCCCATTGTCGCCCTCGGTTCGTCGTCATCGTGTCACTGCTTTTTCAATCGCGGTGCTGATCAATATCCTGTGTTTGTGGCTGCTGCAATATGGCGTGCGGGTACCAGCCAGGCTGCGCTTGCCCACGCGGGAAACGCGGGTAGAACTCATCCCTTTCTCTTCGCCAACCAAGGCTGCAGCGGCTTCCAGCACGCCTCCGGTAACGGCAGGGGTAGACGCCACCAGAGCGCATCCGCACCGGCCACCCGCCTCACGGCAAGCCATTACGCTTGAGCGGCCGGATGACAAGCCAGCTACCCATCGGTCCGAGGCCTCGACACCGGCGCAGAAACTGGATATGGAAGCATTGCGCAGCGGTACCCGACAACTCGGGGAGCCGGCCAAAAATGACCCGGATGCCGCAATCAAGCTTAACCTCAAACCCGCGCAGGACGAGTCTCCCACAGCGTTGAGCCAGGCCATGGGCAAAGCCCAGCGCTCATCATGCAAGAGCGCACACGCGAATTTGCTATTGTTGGCGCCACTGGCACTGCTGCACGATGCGGTCACCGATACGGGTTGTAGCTGGCAGCAATAAGGACGGGGGAAGGAGAGAGAGCCTGGCCTAGCGGGTCACGGCGCAACCGCCGCCACGCTTGCATTGATACATGGCGCTGTCAGCATGCTTGAGCAACTGGCGCGCATCCAGTCCGTGCTCAGGGTAAAGCGCGACACCGATGCTGACGCGCAGCGGATGGACGTGCCCCTCAATCAACACGGGCTGGCTGACGGCAAAGGCGATTTTCTGGACGGTTTCTTCCAGGCTGCGCGGTTCAAAGTTTTCCAGCAACACCACAAATTCGTCGCCGGATAATCGCGCCACGGTATCCGCCCGGCGCACGCATTTTTGCAGACGGCGGGCGACTTCCTGCAGCAAGCCATCGCCGGCGGCGTGCCCCCACAAGTCATTCACTAACTTGAATTTGTCCAGATCCAGATAGAGCAGCGCCAGCACCCGGCCGTCGCGCTGGGCGCGGGCAATCGCCATCTCCAGCCGGTCGCCCAGCAGGGCACGGTTGGGCAGCCCGGTCAGGTCGTCATACTGCGCCTGACGTTGCAGGCGCATCTGCATTTCCTTGTGTTCGATGGCCATGCTGATCTGGGTCGAGATGAATTGCAGCACCTCTTCCTCGTCTTCATCAAACGCATTGCCGTCGGTACGCATGACCGCCAGCACCCCCACCGCACCTTTGTTACTCAGCAGCGGGACCCCCAGCCATGCCAGCGGCAACCCGGCCAGGTCTGCCGTCAGCGGAGCGGTGAGCGAACGCTGATCCAGCCGCAGCGGCGCGCGGGTGTCGTAAACCTGATTGAACAGTTGTCCCAGCGCGCGCGGGCGCGGCGCCATGATGCGACGGGCGCCTTCCATGTACCACGGGTACAGCAGCGCGCCGGTTTGTTCGTCCCGCAGGGCCAGGGCAAAGTTGTCCGCCGGCACCAGGGGCCGCACGATCTGGTAAATGGTGCGGTACAGCGCCTGGGCGTCTTCAGCCACCTGCGCGGCTTCAGAGATGGCATAGACCGCAGCCTGAATGGCTTCAGTACGTTTACGGCGGGTGACATCGCGCGCGACGGCAATGCGCAGCTGGTCGGTATCTGACCAACGGGCGGACCACATGATGTGGACCAGTCGGCCATCTTTGCGCACGTAGCGGTTCTCAAACCCCACGCGCTCTTTGCCGCTCATGACCTCACTGGCTTCTGCCAGGGTGCGCGCACGGTCTTCCGGCGCCACCATATCGATCATCAGCCGCCCGACCATCTCTTGTGGCGTATAGCCAAAGATCCGTTCACAGGCTGCGCTGGCGTACACAAAGCGCCCTGCCTGGTCTACCGCGCATACGGCGTCCAGTAACAGGTCGGCAAAGCCAGTAATCTGGGGCAGATTTTCCGTCTTCATACCTACAGAATACGTCAGCCTTTGCCGCCGCTCTATAGTTGACCGGTCTGTCGCGAATTTTGCTACACCTGAACGGCTTTGCGGGCCGGTAACGCACCTGGTTCAGTGGCGGGTCACGAAACGGTAACCATTGCCGCGTACGGTTTCGATCGCCTCTGCGCCCAGTTTCTTGCGCAGGCTATGCACCAGCGTTTCAATCGTGCTTTCAGCCACGGGGTTATCCTGCCCGTACACGGCGGCCCTGATCTGTCGCCGGCTGCACACCACGGCCGGGTCTGCCAGCAACAGGAACAACAGCGCAGATTCACGCGGGGACAATGCCAGTTCCGCACCGCCCAGAAACACGCGGCGGTGGTCGTGATCAACATCCAGCTTGCCGCCTTCAATATCCAGGTGATGCTGCACCACTGCCCGGCGCAATAACGCCCGGATGCGCGCTACAAGGTCTGCCGGCACGTAGGGCTTGACCACATAGGCATCAGCGCCTTGCGCCAATGCGTTGATCACTGCCGGCGTTTCCCCACGCTCAGACAACACCATTACTGGTGTACCCCACTGTTTCTCACGCAGGTTTTTGATCATGGCCAGCATTTTGTGGTCCGTACGCAGCCCGAAATCCAGGATAACCAGCCGATACGCCGCTGCGGCCAGGCGCTCAAACAAATCCAGGTTTTTCAGGGCGGGCTCTGCCGTCATGCCGGCACTCAACAAGTTAGCGGTCACCGATTCACGGACATCGGCGTCGTTAGAAACAAGCAGGATATTCATGGGTGCAGTCCTCCATCTATTCCGCCAGCCATGAGGGAGGCGAGCAGGGGGTTGGCAAGCGTTGCCGGGAACATGTTGTCGGCATCCTGATGTCATGGATGTGACGCGGCTAACAAAACGGGGGATAAGCGGCGGCTGCGTGACAGACGGTGGGCCGGTGTCAGACAGCACCCGTCAGGCGTTTGGGACAAACCCCTACAAACCATTGTTGTATAAGCAAAAAGCCCCGATTCATCGGGGCTTTTGCGGTGCCGGCAGCAAGCTCAAAACGGACGAATACGAAAGCCGTTGGGGTCCTGGTTGGCGGCAAAATCATAGTAAGCGGATAGCTGCACATGGCCGGCAATATGATCCACGAACGACACGCTATCATCGCCCCACACGCGGCCAATATGCCCTGCTGCATCGCTGTTCACCGCCCAGGCCCGGTCACTGCTTTGCATATTGTTCATGGCTACCCAGGCCGATGCCGTTGCCGACATGCCACTGACGGTGCCGTTCACATCATTCTGACCATTGGTCACGGGTGATATGAAGATTTTGGCGCTGGCACCGCGTGCTTCGGCGTATTCAGACAGGCGCTGGTTCTCGGTATGGTTGAGAACCAGGATGATCTTGCCGGCCAGCGCGGTGGCGGTTGGCCAGTTCTTGCCTGTAATGTCGGTCTGCAAGGCACCGCTGCTGCCGATGTAGTTTTTCAGGTCTGCCGGGGTAAACAGGGCGCTGCCAAACGTGTTGCTGACCAGTTCATCCAGATCAGCCGGCGTGCGTTGTGAGCTGGCTTTGGACCAGCCCTGTTTTTTATCCAGCACCACAATAATGGGGAAATGTGCGGCGTTGGCATCGCTCCAGGCTTTGATGTCGTTCAGACACGCTTGCAGGTCATTCTTGCCGGTACCGTCACCTGTGCAGTTATTGTCGTTGCCAGACTGGAACAGCGTGCCGGCATCGTGCCGCACAAACCAGTGTTTGGCCGAGCCCCCGCTGACCGCATCTTGCTGATCCCAGAAATCCACTTCCACCGTACGAACACTGTTGAACACCGAGGTAAACGTCGGGGCGTACTGCTTTTGATAGCAGTTGTGGCACGCCACTTGCGCAATGCGGTTCAGCGGCGTGTTCCACGCGGTTTGCGCAATAAAAGGCACTGTGAAATCACTGGCTGCGGCCGGTGCAAACGGCACCAGTGTGCACGCCATCAACGCCAGTACGGCGCCAGGGGTTTTCCGTTTCATATCCAGCACTCCATCTGTTTTGAGAAGCCCCCGCAGGATCCGGCCCCGCCAGGTGGCAGGCGGAGCATGCCGGCGTTTCATGAAGGAAATCCGTGCTGTTTCATGAACTTGGTGTGCCATCTGTATGAAAACGTGCTGTCGCGTTTGGGCCACAACCGCCGCCCTATTGTTTGGCATTGGTCATACCCGGGCGTAATCGGGCCACGGTCGTCACGCAATTGTCATATCCTGGCCGCGGTGCATACAAATGACTCTGCCCGCCCCACCAGAAAAACAGTCGAGGAGAAGGTCGATGTGGCAATTTCCCGCAGTACTGATACCCCTGATATTTGCGTTTTGCAGTGCCCTGGCACCCGCGCAAGCCTTGCGCGCCTGGTCCGCCCACCCGGCTGACAGCGCATCATCGCGCGCATTGCAGGCCTTTGCCGATACCGTGCGGGACGCCAGCGCCGGCCGCATTGCCATCACCACCTACAACAACAGCGGATTGGGCGATCAACCGCAAGCGATCCAGAAACTCGCCCAGGGGGACATTGATTTTGCGGTATTCAATCTGGGGCCCCTGTCCGGGGTGGTACCGCAAGCGCGACTGTTGACACTGCCCTTTGTGTTTCATGATTCCGAGCACATGTTCCGCAAGCTTGATGAAGGCCTTGGGCAACAAATTGCCGCCAGCTTGCTGGATAAAGGCTTCAAGGTACTGGGCTGGTATGACGGCGGCTCACGCTCGTTCTACTGCATGAATCACGTGGTGCGTTACCCATCTGACTTTGCCGGCTTGCGCGTGCGGGTGCAGGATTCCCCCGTGTATAACGACATGGTGCGGCAACTGGGTGCCACACCGGTGGTCGTGCCCTTCAATGACATCAGCAAGGCGTTTCAGGATGGCCGCATTGATTGCGCGGAGAACAACCTGCCCTCTTACGTGGAAACCGGCAACTACAAATACGCGCGTAATGTGCTGCTGACCAACCATATTGTGACGCCAGAAGTGCTGGTGGTGTCCCGCAAGTACTGGCAAACCCTGGCTCCGGCCGATCAGGCCATGCTGCAAAGTCTGGGCACGCAATCGGGCATGGTGATGCGCACCTTGTGGAAGCAACAATTGGGTAGCGCAGAAGCCACCTTGCACAAAGCCGGTATCCAGCCGGTACCGGTCAAAGACCCCGGCGTGTTTGTTGCCCGCATGATCCAGGTGTACGCCAGCACCTTGCAAGGGTCAGACGAGTTCAACCAGGTCTTGCCCGCCATGATGAAATGATGGCCCTGGTGCAGCACAAAGTCGCCGCGCCAACGGCGATTTTGTGCTGATCTGCCCGTGCATACCCCCTTTCTGAAATCATTCCTGCACCAAAGTAGCGGCTTGTCAGCGGATTTCGTATAACAAGGTGATCCCAACCCCAATTCGGGGAACGTATGGCACCAAAGCCCATGCATGACGCCGCGACGATCCTGATCGTGGACGACACCCCGGAAAACCTGGTGCTGATGAGTAACCTGTTACGGGATACCTATCATCTGAAGGTGGCCAACAGCGGCGCAAAAGCCCTGGCGCTGGTGCGCAGCAGCAACGCTCTGCCCGATTTGATCCTGCTGGATATCATGATGCCGGGGCTTTCTGGCTACGATGTGGCGCGGGATTTGAAAGCGGACGCGCGCACGGCGGCCATCCCCATCATTTTTCTGACGGCCATGTCTTCCAGTGAAGACGAGACCCATGGCTTTGCACTGGGCGCGGTGGATTACATTACCAAGCCGATCAGCCCGCCGGTGGTGCTGGCCCGCATCGACACCCATCTCAAGCTCAAAGCCGCGGCGGATTTTCTGCGCGACAAGAACGACTATCTGGAGCAGGAAGTCGCCCGCCGCACGCAAGAAGTGGCCGCTATTCAGGATGTCACCATTCTGGCCATGGCCTCTTTGGCGGAAACCCGCGACAACGAAACCGGTAACCACATCCGGCGCACACAAAACTACGTCAAAGTGCTGGCGGAACATCTGAAAACCCATCCGCGCTTTGCGTATTTCCTGACCGATCACACCATTGGGCTGTTGTTCAAGTCTGCCCCGCTGCATGACATTGGAAAAATCGGCATCCCGGACCGTATTTTGCTCAAGCCTGGCCGGTTTACGCCGGAAGAATTTGAAATCATGAAGGCGCATACCACGTTGGGCCGGGACGCCATTCAGCACGCAGAAGACCAATTGGGCATGGATGTGGATTTCCTGCACTTTGCCAAAGAGATTGCCTACGGCCACCAGGAAAAATGGGATGGCTCCGGCTACCCGGAAGGCCTGGCGGGAGATGCCATTCCCATTTCTGCCCGCCTGATGGCCGTGGCTGACGTCTACGACGCCCTCGTCAGCCGGCGTGTCTACAAGGCGCCCATGTCGCACGAAGACGCCGTGGCGTTCATCAAGAACGGGCGCGGCAGCCATTTTGATCCGGACATCTGCGACGCGTTCCTGGCCTGTCAGGCGCGTTTTCAGACCATTGCCGCGCAATATGTTGATACCGACGCAGATCTGGCCAAAGAAGCCACCGCGTTGCAATTCATCGCAGACGAACCCTGAGCCTGATGACCTCTATCCTGCATTGGCTGGAACGGCTGCCACTTCGGCACAAGCTGGTTATCGGCTTTGCCGGGCTGCTGATTTTGCCGTTGATTCTTGGCGCACAAAGCCTGCGCACGCAGCAATCTTTGGTCGATGTGTTCCAGCGCTTGTATCAGCAAGAGCTCACCGGTATTGCCCAGGTGAAAGAAACGCAGCTTGAACTGACCCGTGTCACATCGGCCTACCGCAAGGCCATCCATACCCCGTACGCCGGAGAACGGGATCAGGCGGTCGATGAGCTGGATATCGCCAATGTGCGCTTGAACCGGGCGGTCCAACTGCTGCGCCCGACGGTGTACCGCGACGAAAACGTCAAACGGCTGGAACAGTTCGAGACGCTGCGGGCCAGGATGTCCCGTGTGGGTGATCAGGCATTGAGTCTGGCCCGCCAGGGACGCGACACCGAAGCGCTTGCGCTGATGGACAGCGGCTGGTTCGACGGTATGGCGTCGCAAGCGGATCAGGCGCTTGATGGCATTGCCGAGGTCAAAGCCACCGGGCTGCGCCAGACCGCGATCTCCATCACCGCCCTGGCCGAGCGCAACCGCAAACAAACCTACGCACTGCTGCTGGGCGGCGCGGCGTTGGCCTTGCTGCTGGCCTGGCTTGTCAGCCGTTCCATCCGCCACCCGATCAGCCGGGTGCGTGAGGCGGTCGATCAATTGACCGCTGGCGACCTGGACCAGGTGATCCCACACACCGATTTTGCCAACGAAACCGGTGATCTGGCCCGCGCAATCCGGCAACTGCAGCAAGAGTCGCGCTTGCTGGAAACGCAGCGCTGGGTCAAATCGCAAGAAACCCAGCTGCAGGCCAGCCTGCAACAAGCACAATCCATTGAAATGCTGGCCAGCAGTTTTCTGGAGCAAATCGGGCCCTTGCTGCATATCGGCCAGGGCACGTTGTACCGCTTTGCCCAGGACGAAGGGTTACTTCATTTCAGTGGCAGCTACGCGCAGCATGCTGCGCCAGCGCAGACCATCCGGCCCGGCGACGGGGTGCTGGGGCAATGCGCGCAATCCCGGCAGATCGTGACACTGAACGACGTACCCGCCGGCTTCTGGAATATCCAGTCCACCTTGGGAGAAGTCACCCCATCGTTGTTGGCGGTCTATCCGATCTTGTTGGGCGAGCGGCTGATGGGCGTGCTGGAACTGGCGTGGTTATCCGCACCAGGTCAAGCGCCCCTGGCCCTGCTGGAAGAAGTGTTGCCCAAGCTGGCCATGACGATGGAAATCACCGGCAGAAACACCGCCTTGCAACTGCTGTTTGAGCAAACAAGGCAACAGGCCGGTGCGCTGGAAACCCAAGCCGTCTTGCTGGAACGCCAGGCGCTGGAACTCAACGCCCAGCACGCCTCACTCAAAGCGACGGAGGCCTGGTTCAGAACCATTATTGAAGCTGCACCAGATGGCATGCTGGTCATTGATGCCCACGGGTTGATCACGCTGACCAACCCCAGGCTGGATCAGTTGTTTGGCTACACGCCAGGCGAGCTAACCGGCCAGTCTGTAGATATCCTGGTGCCCGGTGGCATGCGCCAGGCACACGGCGCGTTGCGGGACGATTTTATCGAGCACGGTACCACCCGCCAGATGGGTGGGAACGACAACAATCATTTGCGCGGGCTGCGCAAAGACGGGAGCGAGTTTTTCATTGAAGTCGGGCTTGCACGCTTGCCCCTGCTGGAAGGCCAGGGTGTCTGCGTATGCGCCTCAGTGCGGGATATCTCGGAACGCCGCGCCATGCTCGCCGCCCTGAAAGACCGCGAACAGCAAGTGCGCGCGGTGCTGGAAAACAGCCCGGTGGCCGTAGCCATTGAAGATGACCAGCGCCAGCTGTTGTATGCCAACCTGGAACTGGAAACCCTGTTTGGCGTTCCGCAAGCTGAGCTGTATTCCCCGCAAAGCCGGGAAAAACACTGGCCGGATCCAGCCGCGTTCGCGCGCTTTCTGGAGGCCAACGAGCACGGCGACGTCTTCAATTTCGAGATCCCGCTACAACGCAGCGATGGCACACGCGTCGATGTGCTGCTCTCTTCCATCCACCCGACCTTTGCCGAGCGCGCACTGATG
>JASLES010000517.1 GCA_030151005.1 Silvimonas sp. | reverse complement strand
AAAGTGCCCAGCAAGGTCTGTTCTTGATGCTGGTTTTCCCTGTTGTTTTCAAACACCTGGCCCGCTTTGCGCACGCCTGGCATTAAAAAATGTGGCTGCGCCTTGCTTTATCGGCTTGCCTGTTTACTCTCATATCTGAATGCCGAACAAAATTACAAAACCATGATGCGCTGATCATTCATGTCTCCTTAGCTTACCGAGTGTGAAATATTGGTGGGTTGATCCGGGTTGGTTTATCCCGCGATTGGGGAGTGGCGTGTCATCTGTAGCGTGGTCGGACTTGGTCCGGTCTTGACGGCAAGGGGGAATACAGTGAAACAACAGCACATCGCGTGGGCGGTTCTGGGGTTTTTCAATCTGTTGCTGGCCAGCGTGCTGGCCGGCGTCTGGTGGCAAGGTCTTTTGCTGGGCCTGGTGGTCGCCGGGATTGGCGGCTGGCTGCTGGTGCAGACCAGCAAGCCCGATACCGGCGCTGCCGTGCGCGTTCAGGATTCCGCCGCCCCGGTAGAACCCGTTGCATCCAAATACTTGCGCTTACCCGAACTCGTGACCGGTGTGGTTCCCTTGTGGGGGCGCAATATCGAACTGGCGCGCAGCCAGACGCGGGATGCGGTCGACAATCTGGTGGTGCGTTTTGGTGGCATCAACCAGCAGCTGGGGCAGGCGGTCGGGCTGGCGGCATCAGGTAGCGGCGGCAATATGCTGCATATGATTGATGACGCCCGCAGCCAGCTGGACGGCATCATCGTCGCCTTGCAAGAGGTCTTGCAGGCGCGCGAAACCCTCCTCAAGGAAATCGAAGGCCTGGGTCAGTTCAACGCAGAATTGCAGCGTATGGCCGCAGATGTCGCACACATTGCCGGGCAGACCAACTTGCTGGCGCTGAACGCGGCCATTGAAGCGGCCCGCGCCGGTGAGGCCGGGCGCGGTTTTGCCGTGGTGGCCGATGAAGTGCGCAAGCTCTCCAATATGTCGGGCGAGACCGGCAAGCGCATTGCCACCAAGATCGAATCGATCAATCACACCATTGAGTCTGCGCTGACCTCTGCCAGTGATATCTCCAGAGAAGAAGCCCGCATGATCGAGCACAGCCAGGGCGTGATCAGCGGTGTGGTAGAGAATTTCCAGCAGGCGGCAGGCCAACTGGCGGACACCGTGGGGCAACTGGAACAGGAAAGCCGCGCAGTCGAACATGAAGTCCAGCAGGTGCTGGTCAACCTGCAATTCCAGGACCGGATCAGCCAGATTCTGGAACACGTGAAACTGGATATGGAAAAGCTGGCAGGTTTGCTGGAATCACGCCAGGTGTTGCCGGATGAACGCACCTGGTTTGCGGATCTGGAACGCAGCTATACCACGCTGGAACAGCGTTACGCGCATCAGGGGCAAGCGGGCGCCCCGGTGGCGGCCGCACCCTCCGGCGGCATTGAATTTTTCTGAGAACCCGTTCTTTCAACGGGCACTGCGCCCGTCAAGGAGTTGTGCATGGCGAAGACCATCCTGATCGTGGACGACTCGTTCAGCTTGCGCCAGACCCTCGGGATTGCCCTCAAAAGTGCTGGCTATGACGTGGTCGAAGCCGTGGACGGCAAAGATGCCCTGACCAAGCTCGACGGCCGCAAGTTCAACCTGATTATCTCGGACGTGAACATGCCCAATATGGACGGCATCAGTTTTGTCAAAGCCGCCAAGCTGTTACCGGCCTACAAGTTCACGCCCATCATCATGCTGACCACCGAAGGCGATGAAGCCAAGAAAGCAGAAGGTCGGGCTGCGGGTGTGCGGGCCTGGGTGATCAAACCGTTCCAGCCGCCGGTGCTGCTGGATGCCGTATCCAAACTGATCATGGCGTAAGAGGCCCGACTATGGATGAGCCCGATGTCGATCCGCCACCTGAACCCGCCCTGCCGCACAAACTGGGCGGAGACATCACGATTTTCCGCGCTGCGGAACTGAAAGACGACCTGATGCAGGCACTCGCTGTCGCCGACCAGGTCCTGGATCTGGATCTGGCGGACGTGCAGGAGATCGACACCGCCGGGGTGCAGTTATTGCTCTCTACCCAGCTTGAAGCAGCGGCCCGGCAAAAGCCGCTGCGTTGCCACAACCCCAGCCCGCAACTGGTCGCGGTGCTGGCCATGCTCAACCTGACTGACCGGCTGCTGGCCGGCGACGGAGCCTGACATGGATATGGATATGGCCCGTGACGCGCTGGTGCAAGAAGCGCGTGAATTGCTGGACGCCATGGAAGCGGCGTTATTGCAGATAGAGTCTTCCGGGGCCGATAGCGAGGCCATCAACGCCATTTTCCGCGCCGCGCACACCATCAAGGGCTCGGCCGGGCTGTTTGCCTTCAACCGCATTGTCAGCTTTACCCATATCGTGGAAAGCGTGCTGGATCGCGTGCGCACCGGCAAATTGCCGATCGACGCGCCCATGCTCTCCCTGCTGCTCAACTGTGGCGACTACATTGCGCAACTGGTCGATGCCATTGCCGCACGGGTGGAAGAAGTTGAGCCCGATCCAGCCCGCCGCGCAGAACTGGAAGAACAACTGAACCAGTTGCTGGGTGAGCCGGCCGAAACCCACGCGGCACCGGCCCCGGTGACCAGCGTCGCATCGGCAGAGCCCGTCGGTGCGGTAGAAAACCCGGTCAATAGCCCGTACTGGCACCTGTCATTACGCTTCTTGCCCGATGTCTTGCGCATGGGGCTAGACCCGCTGTCTTTTCTGCAATACCTCGGCAATGTCGGCACGCTGCTCAATGTGCAGACCCTGCCAGAGGGCCTGCCGCCGCTGGATCAACTGGACCCGGAACAGGCTTACCTGGGGTTCGAGCTGGATTTGCAGTCAGAAGAAGATCGCGCCGCCATTGATGGTGTGTTCGACTTTATTCGGGACGACGCCAGCATTGTGATTCTGCCGCCGCATGCATCCATTGCCGAATACCGCGCGCTGCTGGCCCAGCGGCAAGACCCGCAAGTGCTGGCCGAAGTGCTGGCCCAGGGCACCCTCACCGCCGACGAAGCCGCCCGCGCCTTGCTGCCGGCAGAAGAGGATGTAGGAACACTCCCCATCATCACGCCGCTGGCTGTGGCAGAAACAGCCGTCAAAACCCCTGCCGCCCGCGACGACAAGAAAGGCGGCTATGAGCAGAAATTCATCAAGATTGAAGTCTCCAAACTGGATCTGCTGATTGATCTGGTGGGCGAACTCGTGATTGCCGGTGCGGGCGCCAGCCTGATTGCCAACCGGCGCAAGGACTCGCAGTTTGAAGAGGCCGTGCAATCCATTGCCGAACTGGTCGAGCACATCCGCGACGCTGCGCTCAACCTGCGCATGGTGCCGATTGGCGAGGTGTTTCAGCGCTTTCCGCGGGTGGTGCGGGATATCTCGCACGAGTTGGGCAAAGAGATTGATCTGGTTGTCACCGGCGCCGATACGGAACTCGATAAAAGCATGGTCGAGCGCTTGTCTGACCCGCTAATGCACATTGTGCGCAACGCCATGGATCACGGCATAGAAGCCACGGAGGCACGTCTGGCCGCCGGCAAGCCGGTAGCGGGCACGTTGCGGCTTAACGCCTACCACGAGTCGGGCAGCATTGTGATTGAGGTTTCTGATGACGGGCGTGGGCTGAACAAGGCGCGCATTCTGGCCAAAGCCATTGAGCGTGGCCTTGTTACCGCAGAGCAGACGCTGTCTGAGCATGAAGTCTTCCGGCTGATTTTCGAGGCGGGCTTTTCTACGGCCGAACAGGTCACCAATCTGTCTGGCCGGGGCGTCGGCATGGATGTGGTGAAGAAAAACATTGAATCACTGCGCGGCGAAGTGGAAATGCTCAGCACGGAAGGTGCGGGGACCACCGTGCGTATCCGCCTGCCGCTGACGCTGGCCATTATTGATGGCTTCCAGGTCATGGTGAACGAATCCATCTTTGTGATCCCGCTGGATCTGGTGATCGAGTGTATTGACCTGGCGGGTCTTGATGGTCATCACGACATTGTCAAACTGCGCGGCGAACCGCTGCCGTTTATTCGCCTGCGTGAACTGTTTGAACTACCCCGGCTGGAACACGGCCGGGAGAGCCTGGTGGTGGTGCAGTTTGGACAACAGCGTGCCGGTCTGGTGGTTGACCGTTTGCTGGGCGAATTCCAGGCGGTCATCAAACCCCTGGGCGAGCTCTTTAGCCGTATCAAAAGCATTAGTGGTTCCACCATTCTGGGCGACGGCAAGGTGGCGCTGATTCTGGATGTCGCCAATCTGGTGCATCAGGCCGTGCAGCAACAGGCCGCACCACAAAACAGCAAGGCGGCAGGCAGCCTTGCCTCACCACAAAAAAGCAATGGATGACGCAGGAGCAAACCAATGAACGCGTTCAATCAGATGCGGCTGGGCACCAAACTCCTGGCCGGATTTATTGTAGTGGCCTTGTTCACCTTGCTGATTGGCGTGTTTGCGCTGATCAACATCAGCAGGGTGGGGGCGGCCGGCACCGCCATCTATACAGAAAACCTGCTGGCCATTGCCAACCAGGCGCGCGCCTCCATTGCGCTGGGCGCGGTCTCGCGCACCCTGGTGCGGGCCATGACCCAGTCCGACAAACTTGATGAAATGAAAGGCACGCTGGGCCGCTTGCAAAGTTATGAGGACATGTACAACAAGTACTGGCCGCTTTATATGCAAACCGCGCCCAGTGAAAACGAATCGCGCCTGCGTGAGCAGATCAAACCCTTGATCGCGGAGTTTCTGGCCAACACGGACAAGGCGCAGCGATTGCTCAATGACGATCACATTGATGATGCCCGCCCGCTGATCAACAGTGATCTGCGCACGGAATACAACAAGATCGACAGCATCATGGCGGATATTGCGGACGACAATATCAAGCAGGCCGATCAGGCCAATGCCTCGAACGAAGCCATGGTGGCCAATGTGCGCAATGTCACCATTGTGATCGTGATCGTGGCGTTTTTGCTCTCCATTGTTCTGGGCATCATGCTGGCGCGCATGGTCACCAAACAAGTGGGGGGCGAGCCGGCCGAAGCCGTGGATATCCTGCAGCGCGTGGCAGATGGGGACCTGACCGTGCGTATCCAGCTGCGGCCAGGAGATCGCAACTCCATGCTCTTTAGCATTGACCAGATGGTGCAAAAGCTGACTGGCGTGATGACGGATGTCTCCAGTTCCGCCAGCGCGCTGGCCTCGGCCTCTGAAGAAATCTCCGCCTCTGCCCAGGCCCTGAGCCAGAACGCCTCTGAACAAGCCGCCAATGTGGAAGAAACCAGCGCGGCGGTAGAAGAAATCACCTCCACCGTCTCACAAAATTCTGAAAATGCCCGGGTGACTGATGGCATGGCAACCAAGTCGGCCAGCGATGCGGGCGAGGGCGGTGATGCGGTGAAACAGACCGTGCAAGCCATGCAACAGATCGCCGGCAAGATCGGCATCATTGATGACATTGCCTACCAGACCAACTTGCTGGCGCTGAACGCAGCCATTGAAGCGGCCCGCGCCGGTGAACACGGCAAGGGTTTTGCCGTGGTGGCGGCGGAAGTACGCAAACTGGCCGAGCGCTCGCAAGTGGCAGCGCAAGAGATCAGTTCTGTCGCGGCCAACAGCGTGATGATGGCCGAACGCGCCGGCAGTTTGCTCGATCAGATGGTGCCCGCTATCCGCAAGACGGCCGATCTGGTGCAAGAGATCTCCGCCGCCTCGCGCGAGCAAGCCAGTGGGCTGGACCAGATCAACACGGCGGTATCCCAACTGGCGCAGACCACGCAAATGAATGCATCTGCCTCAGAACAGTTGTCTTCTACATCTGAAGAAATGAGCGCTCAGGCCATTCAGTTGCAAGAGTTGATCCGCTTTTTCCGGGTGGATGAAGGCGGCGGTGCACGCCCGGCGGCGCGCCGTGCAGCGACGGGTGCACGCGCTACGGCGCGGGGCAATGACGCGGTGGATGAATCCGCCTTTACCCGGTTTTGATGGAGTACGCGCATGACCAGCCGCACCGGCAACACAGCGGCAGCC
>JASLES010000516.1 GCA_030151005.1 Silvimonas sp. | reverse complement strand
GGTGCCGCTGCCGGTACTGTTGCCGGCACCGCCTCCCCGATTGCCGTTGCCGCCGATAATGCGCCCGTCGTTGGTCACCGCGCCGCCTGCACTGAGCAAGACGCCGCTGCCCCCATTGCCGCCGTTGCCGCCAATGCCGCCTGTGATCACGGAGCCGGTGCTGCCGCTGCTGCCACCGCCGCCGGTACCGCCAACGCCGCCTTGGATCAAGCCGCTGGCGCTGTTGATGACGGTGCCGCTGCCAACCACCTGAACGCCGTTGCCGCCATTGCCACCCAGCCCACCATTGCCAGCAACGACTTGCGTGCCGGTACCGTTATCGCTGGCCGCTCCGCCGTTTTCGCCATTGCCGCCCACACCACCGGTAATGGTCCCGGCGTTGTTCACGGTGCTCCCGCCAGAAAGATACGTGCCGTTGCCACCCTGGCCGGCATTGCCGCCGCTGCCGCCCACCGCAACAGCACCGCTGGCCGTGCTGATGGCATTGGCCGCGCCGCCACCAGTTCCACCACTCCCACCCGTCATGCTGGCACCGCTCTGGTTTTGTACCGTGCCGCCATTGGTGGCCAGGACGCCATCACCGCCGTCCCCCGCGCCGCCACCCGCTCCGGCAACCACGTTGGTACCGTTGCCCGCCCCTGTGAGACTGCCGCTGCCACCACCATTGCCGCCGTTACCGCCAATGAACTGCCCGCTATTGGTGAGCGTGGCATTGCTGGTCAGCAGTGCGCCGCCGCCGGCTGCACCGCCACCGCCCCCGCTGCCACCTCCGCCAGTGGCGCCCGCACCGCCGCCACCGCCTCCGTTGCCGCCATTGCCGCCAGTCACCGTGGCGCTGTTGCTTGCGCTTCCGGTAAAGACAGCGCCGACGCCACCGCCACCGCCACCACCACCGCCGGCACCGTCGGCATTGCCGGAGCCGGTTGCGCCACCGGCCGCCCCTGTGCCAGCCAGGCCGCCAGCGGCACTACCGCTGCCCGATCCGGCCTGTCCGTTCTGGCCAGCTCCACCACCGCCGCCGGTACCCCCATTGCCGCCGACGCCGCCCGCTCCGCCATTACCGGTGCTGAGGTCGATGGCTCCGCCGCCACCGCCAGTGGCGCCGCTACCCGTGCCGACGTTTGCCGAGGTGCCGGCCCCGCCATCCGGGCTGGAAGACGTGCCCGCATTGGTGGTTGAGCAAGCACCGGTGTCGTTGGTGCAACCGCCATTGCCCCCATCTGCCCACGCCGGAACGCTGGCGAGGCTGGCAAAAGAAAAAGCGGTCAAAGCGCGGGCAATACGAGTTAGAACGGGACGAGGAATGGGCTGATGGGTGTGCTGAAAAGGCATGTGTATGCGGTCCGGAGGGAGGATTGGCAAAGAAGGTATAAGGCGGGGTGTATCTGATTTGTATCTATCGAAATAGTTATAGAAGGGAGAACCGGTTGAGCAAAGGTTTGCTCATCCGCCTACGTGGCGATGCGCGCCGGCAGAGAGGGCGCACTGCGCAAGTCGACAACCAGGGACAAACTCGTTTGCGTCGAATCAGAACGCATCAAACAGGCGCGCAGGCCGCATGTTCACTGCCGCTAGAGCTATTGCAGCCCTTCCCGGAAAACGTCTGCCCTCTCACAATCTGGCGCAGAACGGGCTGGATGACGGCCGCATATGTGTCAGAATCCGCCGTTGTCGCGTTTAATGCCTTGGCCTTACCAGGACGGCGCGATAAAACTCATTCTCCAGACGTCCTCAGGAAAAGATTGAATGTTGTCTGGCACGTACAACCCGCTGCTGGTGTTGCTCTCGATTCTGGTTGCTATCCTGGCGTCTTATACGGCGCTGGATATGGCCGGCCGCGTTGCCATGACCACTGGCACCGCGCGGCGTTGGTGGCTGGCAGGTGGCGCCATGGCCATGGGTATGGGCATCTGGGCCATGCACTTTGTCGGCATGCTGGCGTTCAGCCTGCCCATTGCGCTGGGATATGACCCGCTGCTTACCGCGCTCTCTTTGTTGATTGCGGTTTTGTTGTCGGCGTTTGCCTTGTGGTGGGTAAGCCCGCAGACACTGCCGCCGCGCAAACTGGCGGCAGGCGCGGCCCTGATGGGCGCAGGTGTGGCCGCCATGCATTACACCGGCATGGCGGCGCTACGCATGGCGCCGGGTATCCAGTACAACCCCGGTCTGTTTGTGCTCTCGATTGTGATTGCGGTGGTGGCCTCTGGCGCGGCGCTGTGGGTGGCGCACTATTTGCGCGGGCTGGCACATGGCGTGCGGGCGCTGCGCGTGGCGGCGGCGGTGGTGATGGGCGCGGCCATTTCCGGCATGCATTACACCGGCATGGGGGCGGCGCAATTCCCGTTTGGCAGTATCTGTACCGTGGCGCAGGGGGGCGTGCAGGCCAACTGGCTGGCGTTGATGATTATTGTTGTCACGCTGCTGGTGCTGGGCATGGCGCTGCTGATTTCCGTGCTGGATATGCGCATGGCGGCGCGCACCGGGGCGCTGTCGAGTTCTCTGGCGCTGGCCAACGAAAAACTGGCCTATCTGGCCTTGCATGACAATCTGACCGGGCTGCCCAACCGGGTCTTGCTGGAAGAACGCCTGACCCATGAACTGGGGGTTGCCCAGCGCGATAGCACCAGTTTTGCGTTGATGTTTCTGGATCTGGATGGCTTCAAGCCCGTGAATGACGCATATGGTCATCACGTGGGTGACCTGTTGCTGATTGAAGTGGCCCGTCGCATTGCCGCGCGGGTACGCCAGAGTGATACGGTGGCGCGCATTGGCGGCGACGAGTTTGTCGTGCTGGCCGGTATTCATGATCCGGCGGATGCTGGCGCACTGGCCGAAGCCTTGTTGCATGAAATCCGGCAACCATTCCTGGTCGAGGGGCTACAGGTGGTGATCTCTGGCAGTGTGGGGATTGCGCTTTACCCGACAGATAGCGTGAATCAGCATGACCTGCTGACGCATGCGGATACGGCCATGTACCACGCCAAGCGGGTTGGGCGTGATGCGTATTGCTTCTTTGAAACGTCAATGAACGTCAACGTTCACCGGCAGTTGCAGCTGGTGCAGGATCTGCGGCAAGCCATTACCCGCAATGAACTGGTGCTGCACTACCAACCCAAATTCAAAGCCCCGGCCGGCCCGATTCTGGGGGTGGAAGCCTTGTTACGCTGGCAGCACCCGCAACTGGGGCTGTTGATGCCCGGCGAGTTTATTGATCTGGCAGAAAAAACCGGTCTGATTGTGCCGGTGGGCGCCTGGGTCTTGAACGAAGCCTGCCGGCAGATGGCGCAATGGCAGGCCATGGGTGCGGCGACCTGCTCGGTGGCAGTGAATCTGTCTGCCGTGCAATTCAGTCATCCGGGGTTGGTCGAGACGGTACAACAAGCTCTGGCCCAAAGCCGGCTGGAGCCGCGCCTGTTGACGCTGGAAATCACTGAATCCACCGCCATGCGTGATGCGGCGGCCAGCGTGGCGATTCTGCAGCAACTACGTGATATGGGTTTGCATGTGTCGATTGATGACTTTGGCACCGGGTACTCCAGCCTGCTTTACCTCAAGCGGCTGCCGGCCAATGAACTGAAAATCGACCGCGCGTTTGTGCGGGATCTGGCGCAAGACACTGAAGACGCTGCCATTGTCTCGGCCATTATCGCGCTGGGGCAAACGCTCAATTTGCGCATCGTGGCAGAAGGGGTAGAAACGCGTGAACAGCAAGATTTCCTGACCAATCTGGGCTGCGACACCTTGCAGGGTTTTCTGTTGGGCAAACCCAAGCCCGGCAGCATTTTGCCGAGTCTGATGCTGCATGATGATCTGGACGACTTCTGACATTGCAGGCCGGGCCCCCTGGTTTTGCGTACTCGCCTGCCCTGACATCCCCCAGGGCATGAACTATGTTGATCTGGGCAAACAGCCAATGTGAAAAGGGGATATCCAGATGCAGCAAAGGCATTGCCGGGCACACCGCCCCGTCTTGCTTTGCCACTGCGGGATATTCCACTTCGGGCTGCCTACCGCGCTGACTTTGTTGGTGACGCTGGCCCACGCCGGGGAAATTGAGCCGCGCTCGTACACCAATGCGCCGGTCGACATCAATTTTCTGGTATTGGGCGTCTCTGCGGCGGATGGCGGCATGTCGCTGGGCCAGACGCTGCCGCTGGATGACGCAAAGCTCCGCGCCGAAACCGCCGTGGCGGCCTTTGTTCACGTGTTTGCGCTGGGTGGTCAGTCAGCCCGCTTCAACGTCAGCCTGCCGCACTCCACCATTCGCGGCAGCGCCGTCTATGCCGGTCAGGAAGTGGGCCGCAGTGTCTCCGGGGCCGGTGATGCGCTGTTTCAACTCTCGGCCAACCTGATTGGTGCGCCGGCACTCAGTGCAGCAGATTACCCCGCGTATACCGAGGACTTTGTTGCTGGCGCCAGCGTGCAAGTCTCCGCCCCGACCGGTCAGTACGACGGCAGCAAACTGCTCAATGTTGGCACCCACCGCTGGTTCGTCAAACCGGAGGTGGGGTTTTCTCAAAAGCTGGGGAACTGGTCGGTAGAGGGCTCGACCGGCGTGACCTTTTTCAGCACCAATCATGACTTCTTTGGCGGCAAAGAGCGTGAACAAGCACCGATCTACAGCGTGCAGGTGAATCTGGTGCGGTTCTTCCCGGCGGGGGTCTGGGCGGCGGTCACGGGCGCATGGCTGCAAGGCGGGCGTACCACGGTTAACCATGTACTGAACAACGATCTGCAGCAGAACTCCAGACTGGGTTTCACCCTTGCCGCACCCATCAACCGGTTCAATTCAATCAAGGTCAACTACAGCAATGGTGTTGCCGTACGTACTGGCACGGATTTCAACGTGCTCAGTCTGGCCTGGCAGGTGCGCTGGGGCGACGGGTTGTAGGGCGTAGTAGCCCCGCCGCAAAGGCTTCATGCCTATGACATAAACCGTTCACGGTGGTGACACACAAACTTGCAACCATCTGCCGGCCAGTACAGGCGGCAACCCGGTCTGATTGGCGAATCACTTCGAATAACAATGATTCCCCTTACAGCGCCGACCCCATGAAACCCACTCTTCTGACGATTGCCTGTGCTGCCGCCATGCTCACCCTTGCGGGTTGCGGCAGTGACTCTTCCAGTTCTTCGACATCAACCCCGGCGGCCACCCAGCAGACGATCTCTGGCGTCGCCGCGCAAGGCGTAGCCGTGGTGGGCGTGCCAGTGACGCTGACAGACAGCACCGGTGCCACTCTGCAGACCGCGATCACCGATGCAAAAGGCAACTACTCGCTCTCCTTCAAGGGTGGCAAGGCCCCGTTTGTGCTGACCGTGCCGGTAAACGATACCGATGGCTCCCCGGCGGTGTTGTCGGCCATTCTGGCGTCTTCCAGCAGCGCCACGGTGGCCAACCTGAACCCGCTGACCACGCTGATTACGCAGCGAGTGCTGGGCCAGACCCTGACCACAGCGCCAACCGCGGCCCAGTTCTCTACGGCCAACCCGAGCAGCGCCACCATTGCACAAGCCGTGACGGATGTAGACACCGTCTTGCAACCGCTGTTCACCGCGCTGGGCGTGCCGGCCAGTGGCGTGGCTGATCCGGTCGGTGCGGGTTACCAGATTGGTTCGCCGCTCGACAAGCTGTTTGATATTGCCCACATTACTGTCCACAGCAACACCATCAGCGTCGGCCAGCGGCTGGATGCCAACGGCCAGCCGGTGGCTACCGACGGCTCTGGCACGTATCAATCGGTGCAGTTGCCGCTGACTGGCAAAATGCCCGCCCCGCTGGCGAACGGCCCCATTGTGGCGGCGCAGAGCCTGAGCACCACCACGCCAATCCAGCACGTGATTGTGATCGTGGCGGAAAACCAGACGTTCGATGGTCTGTTCGGCACCTACCAGACCACCTCTGACCAGACCGTCAAAAACCTGTTGTCCCAAGGTATTGTCAATGCCGACGGCACGCCGGGTCCGAACTTCGCCCTGGCTGCACAAAGCCAGGGTACGCAACAAACGGCCTACACGCTTAACCCGGCACGCGGCAGCGCCTACGCCACCTTGCTGCAGCCAGAGAAGATCGGCATTGTTGATCTTTCTTCGCTGGCGACTGCCGGCGGCGTGGCCGATACCCGTTTCCCGGCCAATTTGCCCAATGGCCCGTTCCAGATCAGCAAATACGTACCGTACGCGCAGCCCGATGCCAGCGCGCTGGGTCAGGCGCTGGGCCTGAGCGCCGCCACGGGCGATCCGGTTCACCGCTTCTTCCAGATGTGGCAGCAAACCGGTGGCGATAACAGCAAGCTCGATATGTTCATGTGGGTGGCCGCGCAGACCGGGCAGGGTGGCGATACCACTGGCATTACGCCGTCCAACCCCGGCCAGGGTGGCGAACTGATGGGCTTTATGAATATGGCGGCAGGGGATGCGCCGTACTTCAACACGCTGGCCAGAACCTACGCCATCAGCGACAACTATCACCAGTCTGTCATGGGCGGCACGGGCATGAACTTCTTCCAGGTGGCGACGGGGGACATGCCGTACTTCAATACCGCGGGCACGGTAGCGACACCGCCGGCCAACCAGATTGAAGACCCTAGCCCCATGTCTGGCACGCTCAACTTCTATAACCAGGATGGTTATTCCGGCGGTTCTTATGTGGGTTGTGCCGATGCCAGCCAGCCGGGCGTACAGGCCATCCTGAGCTTCTTGTCGGCCAAGGGTGTGGCCAGCAACTGCGACGCGGGCAAGTACTACCTGGTGAACAACTACAACCCGGGTTACGCCACGGACGGCACGCTTAACCCGATCGGCCCCAATAACTACAACTATCCGCCGCAAACCGTACCGACCATTGCCGAGGCGCTGGCCAAGGCCAATGTCAGCTGGAAGTGGTACACCGGCGGGCGTGATGCGGCGGATGTAACCACCGAAAGCACGCTGCTTGCGATCTCGTACCTGATGGGCCAGGGCATGACCCAAACCCAGGCGCAGACCACTCTGGCGGGGAACCCGAGCCTGCTCGCCCAGTTTGCGCCGACCGCCATCGCCGCCCAGTACAACGTCATTGGCGACCCGCTGGTGGCCTCCAGCAACATCATGAGCAGCGCTACCCTCAAGGCCAACCTGGTCGACCTGGCCACCTTTGACCATGACGTGGCCAACAACACGCTGCCGGCGGTGTCTTATGTGGTGCCCAAGAACCTGGCCAGCGCACACCCGGGTTACTCCGCCCCGGCTGACCTTGAGGTGTATCTGAAGCACGTGGTCGACGAGGTAAAAGCCAATCAGGCGTTGTGGGGCACCACGGCTATTCTGATCACCACGGATGAAGGTGGTGGCCACTTTGATACCGGTCCGATCCAGAACCTGGATTTCTTTGGTGATGGCCCGCGTATCCCGATGATTGTGGTGTCGCCATACGCCCGCGCCGGCATGGTTGATCACACTTATTACGATCATGCTTCTGTGCTGAAATTCATCGAACGCAACTGGAAGCTGGCACCGCTTTCTACCCGCAGCCGCGACCGTCTGCCCAACCCGGTGCAAGCGCAAAAAGCCTATCTGCCGACCAACAAGACGGCTGTGGGTGATCTGATGTCCATGTTCAATTTCTGATCCGTCCCCATGACCTTGCAGACCTTTACACCCGCCGCACTCGCGGCGGGTTTTCTGTTCTTTGCCGCAGGCGCTCACAGCGCCGCGCCTGCGCCGACCCCCAAACCCGCTATCTGGGTGCGTTACCCGGCGGTGCCGGCCAAACTGAGCCCGGCGGCTGAACTGGGCAAACAGATTTTCTTTGATGCCACGTTATCCGGCTCAGGCCAGATGTCTTGCGCCACCTGCCACAGCCCGGATCACGCCTATGGCCCCACCAATGGCCTGGCTGTGCAATTGGGCGGGGCAGACATGAAACGTGCCGGCGCCCGCGCCGTGCCTTCGCTGCGTTACCTGACGTTCACGCCGTTGTTTACCCGGCATTACTATGTGCCGCAGTCAGAAGACAGCGACGACGAAGGCCCCACTGGCGGCTTCATGCGGGATGGTTCCATGCCATCTCTGCGCGAACAGATGGCCATGCCCATGCTCAACCCGAACGAAATGGCCAACGCCAGCCGCGAAGCCGTGGTCGCCAAGCTACGGCACGCACCGTATGCCGGTGCGTTTGCGCGGGTGTACGGGGCCAATGTCTGGGCCGATCCTGGCAAGGCGTTTGTTCACGCCGGTGAGGCGCTGGAAGCGTTTGAAACCGAAGACCCGAGCTTTCACCCGTTTACCAGCAAGTTCGACGCCGTGATGTCGGGCCATGCCACCTTCAGCCCTGCCGAGTTGCGCGGCCTTGCGGCGTACAGTGATCCGGATCGTGGCAATTGCGCCCAGTGCCATGTGGCCTCGCCCGGTCCGGGCGGCCGGCCCGCTGCGTTTACCGATTACTCTTTTGTCGCGCTGGGCTTGCCCCGCAATATGGAGATCCCGGCCAACCACGATCCGGCGTATTTCGATATGGGCCTGTGTGGCCCCATGCGCACGGATATGGCTAAAGAAACAGACTACTGCGGCATGTTCAAAACACCTACCTTGCGCAACGTAGCAGGCCGCACCGTGTTCTTTCACAATGGCGTCTTTCATACGCTGGAAGACGCTGTGCGCTTTTATAGCGAGCGCGATAGCAACGCCGGAAAGTGGTTTCCACATCTGGCCAGTGGCAAGGTCGACCTCTACAACGACTTGCCCAAGGCCTACCGCAGCAACGTAGACCACACGGACCCGCCGTTTACCCATAACCCCAGAAAGGCGGTACTGAACGATGCGCAAATCCGCGACATCGTGGCTTTTTTGAAAACGCTGGATGATGGTTATTCTGCAGTGCCCGGCGGCCCGCAACGCAAGTGAGGCAGACAGTGTTTGACACCGCCAGCGGCGGTCTGCATGATCGTGTCATGAAACGCCGTGATTTTCGCATCGCACTGATTATTTCCACCATTCGCACAATGGTGGGTTAGCGCGCGTCATCACAAGCAAAGCAACCCGCCCCAACAGGCGGGTTTTTTGTTGCCGCCTGCTGGTTGTTTGTCCTGCCAGAGGAGTACACCATGCCACAATCCGTTTCAGCCACACCCGCAGTGCTTCACTTGATGTGCGGAAAAATCGCCGCCGGCAAATCAACGTTGACCCGCCAGTTAGCGCAACAACCCGATACCCTGGTCATGAGCGAAGATCATTGGCTGTCTCAGCTTTATGGTGATGAAATGAGCACCGTGGCAGATTATGTGCGGTATTCAGCGCGCCTGCGGGCGACCTTGCAGCCGCATCTGGTGAGTTTGCTCAGAGCAGGCGTGTCGGTCGTGCTGGATTTTCCGGCCAATACCGTTGCCAGCCGGGCGTGGATGCGCACCGTGTTTGAAGACGCCAACGTGGCCCATCAACTCCATTTTCTGGATGTACCGGATGATGTTTGCCGCGCCCGTTTGCGCGCCAGAAACGCCAGTGGTGAGCATGACTTTGCGGCCACTGACGCGCAATTTGACCTGATTACCAGCCACTTTGTCCCACCCTCGGCGGATGAAGGTTTTCATGTCATCCTGCACCGTTCATGAACCCGTCTATCCAGAGCACAACAATGAATCCTGCTTCCCTTGTTCAGTCCCAACTTGACGCCTACAACGCCAAAGACATCGACGCCTTGCTGGCCACCTACGCGCCAGATGCAGCCCAACGCTCGCTGGATGGCACGCTTTTGGCCATCGGCCATGCCGAACTGCGTGATCGCTATGTCTCCCGCTTTGCCGAGCCCGACCTGCACGCGCGTTTGTTGTCCCGCGCCTGCATTGGCGACATCGTGGTTGATCACGAACTGATCACGCGCAATTTTGCAGAAGGCATCGGCACCATCGAAATGCTGTGTATTTACGAAGTGCAAAATGGCTTGATCCAGACCGCCACCTTTGCCATGGGCAATCAGGTGTCGCCGCCCGCACCTTGAGTCAACCCCGTCGGCCAGCGGTGAGTGCCGCTGGCCGGGCAGATCCTTCGGGCGGCTTGCTGATTAGTGAACGCCGGCCTGGGTGGTCCCTTGCTGTGGATCAGTGCCGACCAGCCCCAGCACGAAATCTTGCAGCGGCCCGATCCAGCGGTCGGCGCCATCGCCCATGGTAATGCCATCGTGGCCGTCAATCTGGCTGAGGGTTTTTACAAAGATCAGCTCGCTTTTCGGGTTGTCTGGCAACAGGGAGAACCAGCTGCGGACAAAGCTGACCGGGTTCAGCCAGTCGGTCTCGGAGTAAATGAACAAGACGGGTTTGTGGGTTATGCCGTACTGGCGGAAGAAATCCAGCGGCAACGTGGTGGCGCCGTCTTTGTGAACAAAGCTATATCCGCCCGCCAGATTGACGCTGCCCACAAGGTGCCGGCCCCAGGGCGTATCGGCCAGGTGGACAGATTCCAGCCCGCCAAAAGAATGGCCAGCCACCACCCCCACCGGAATGACACCTGGCTGTTTTTCTATCAGCTTGATAGCGGCAGAGAGGTCGTAGTCCGTCTCTTTGATTAACCCGCCGGTATCCAGCCCGCGTGCGGTCTGGATTTCCTCGGCAGAGGGCCCTTCCGAATTGCCGTAACCACGGCGGTGCAGCTCGTACACGTTAAAGCCCATGGCATACAGGATGGCGGACAAATTATCCGTACCACCGGTAGAGGCCAGGCCCGCTTTCCACAGAATGCCCCCGACCATGCCATGCAGCACCAGCGCGTACGGTGCCGGGTGATCATGCGTGTAGGCCAGGATTTCCAGTTTTGACCAGTGCAATGGCGAATCGGTGGTGGCCCACAGCGTGGTTCGTGGGGCGGCAACCCAGTCGCCATACGCCGTATCACGATCAGCCACGCGCTGGAGCCCGGTCAGACTGGTTGCATGTGCCGCCAGCGCCAGCAATAGACAAGCGCAGGCCATGCCGGTCTGCCTGAGCAGACGCATTGGGTGTTTCATCCTCATGTTCATTCTTCTTTTCTGGTTCTGGATTGTTTTGGACTTGCCGGGGCCCAAGCCTTGGGCTGCCTGGCGCGTCATCGTGTCACGGTTTTATTTGTTTTTGCAAAGCAATGCGTAAAACGTGTGTCATGAAGTGTGGTTGACCGGGTAAGCAAAAGCGGAGGCTGTTGCAGGAGTCATGCATTCGCGTCAGGCAGAAAACCCGGGAGTGGACAACCAGAGGCCGTGGTTGGTTTGTTGCGGGGGCGCTGCCGCAAACCGGAGAGCGCCAGGCAAGTCATCTGATGGTAATGCGGCTCATGCACTGTGACTGCTCGGCTTACCTGGCATGGTGCCTGGCGGGCTTGCTGTTTCACAGCGGGGATTGATTTGATGATTCGTTTCAAGCATTGGTTTTTGGCAGCATTGCTGGTGATGCCGGTTTTTGCCCTGGCGGCGCAGGTTGATCCCGCCTCTCCGGAGGGCATTGTGCGGGGGGTGAGTAAAGATGTGCTGGACATCATCAACGCCAACGCTCAGGACCCGGTCAAACAGCAGAGCCTTGCAGATGCCCGCCTGGTGCCGCTGGCCGATTTTGGTCGCATGACCGCGCTGGCCGTCGGCAAATACTGGCGCAGTGCTACGCCAGAACAGCAACAAGCGCTGACCACCGAGTTCAGAGCCATGCTGGTGCGGACCTGGGTGGCGGTACTCAGCAATCACAAAGGCGCGCAAGTTGATGTCAAAGGCACGCGCCCGGGCCAGTCGGCTGATGAACAAACGGTGCACAGCATGGTCAACCAGCCAGGGCAACAGGCCATTGCGCTGGATCTGGATTTTGAAAACACCGCAGCCGGCTGGAAGGTGTATGACATTTCGGTTGAGGGCATCAGTTTTATCAATAGCCATCGCAACCAGTTTGGCGGGGTGATTCAAAAAGACGGCGTTGATGGTCTGATCCGGCAATTGGCGGCCGCCAATACCAAAGCCGGTGCGCACGGCCCGGCCAGGTAAACCGGTTAGCCGCAGCATCCTGGGCGTCATCGGCAGCCGGTATCCGCAGCCGTTCTTGCGCTGCGGGTTTCACGGGGCCCGCAGCATGGCTATACTGCGCGATCTAATGGACCAGTCATCTGGCGTGCCTGCTGTGGCATCGCTCGTCTCATTTACTGTTGCTCGTCCGGGCAGACTCCACCTCAAGAGGACCATCATGAAATCACGTGCCGCCGTCGCATTTGGCCCAGGCAAGCCGCTGGAAATTGTCGAGATTGATGTCGCGCCACCGCAAAAGGGCGAGGTACTGATCAAGATTACCCATACCGGCGTGTGTCACACGGATGCGTTTACGCTGTCTGGCGATGATCCGGAAGGTCTGTTCCCGGTGGTGCTGGGCCATGAAGGCGCCGGCGTGGTGGTTGAAGTAGGTGAGGGCGTGACCAGCGTCAAGCCGGGCGACCACGTGATTCCGCTGTACACGGCAGAATGCGGCGAATGCCTGTTCTGCAAATCGGGCAAGACCAACCTGTGTGTGTCGGTGCGCGCCACCCAGGGCAAAGGCGTAATGCCGGATGGTACGTCCCGGTTCTCTTACGAAGGCAAGCCGGTTTACCACTACATGGGCTGCTCCACGTTTAGCGAGTACACCGTGGTGGCTGAAGTATCGCTGGCCAAAATCAATCCGGATGCCAACCCGGAACAAGTGTGTCTGCTGGGTTGCGGCGTCACTACCGGTATTGGCGCAGTCCACAACACCGCCAAAGTGCAGGAAGGTGACAGTGTGGCCGTGTTTGGTTTGGGCGGGATTGGCCTGGCGGTGATTCAGGGCGCACGGCAAGCCAAGGCCGGGCGCATTTTTGCGATTGACACCAATCCATCCAAATTCACGCTGGCCAAACAGTTTGGCGCGACGGATTGCGTTAACCCCAAGGATTACGACAAGCCCATCCAGCAAGTGATTGTGGAGATGACCACCTGGGGCGTGGATCACTCTTTTGAGTGCATTGGCAACGTGAACGTCATGCGCGCTGCGCTGGAATGCGCACACCGGGGCTGGGGTCAGTCTGTGATCATTGGCGTGGCCGGGGCGGGGCAAGAGATCTCTACTCGTCCGTTCCAGTTGGTGACGGGCCGTAGCTGGAAAGGCACCGCGTTTGGTGGCGTGAAAGGCCGCACCCAATTGCCAGGCATGGTAGAAGACGCCATGCAGGGCAAGATTGAACTCGCCCCGTTTGTGACCCACACCATGCCGCTGGACAAGATCAACGAGGCGTTCGATCTGATGCACGAAGGCAAGTCGATCCGTTCGGTCATCCACTACTAAGCGGAGCACCCATGGAACGCATTGAACACCGTGCGGCCGCTGGCGGCTGGCAAAGTGTCTACCGGCATCAGTCCGCCACATTGGGCTGCGCCATGAACTTTGCCATTTACCTGCCGCCGCAGGCTGAAAACGGGCCGGTGCCGGTGCTGTACTGGCTATCCGGCCTGACCTGCACCGAGCAGAACTTCATCACCAAGGCGGGCGCACAGCGTTATGCCGCTGAACATGGCATTGCCATTGTCGCCCCGGATACCAGCCCGCGCGGTGACGAGGTTGCGGATGATCCTGCGTACGATCTGGGTAAAGGTGCGGGGTTTTACCTTAACGCTAACCAAGCGCCCTGGGCCAGCCACTACCGCATGTATGACTATGTGGTCAGCGAGCTGCCAACGCTGGTCGAGCAGCATTTTGCGGTGACGGTGGCCCGTGCCATCAGCGGGCATTCCATGGGCGGCCACGGCGCGTTGATGATTGCCCTGCGTGAGCCGGATCGGTATCGCAGTGCTTCGGCGTTTTCGCCCATTGTCGCCCCCAGCCAGGTGCCGTGGGGAGAGAAAGCCTTCGGGGCGTATCTGGGGCCGGATCGGCACCATTGGCAGGCTTGGGACACCGTGGCACTGGTGGGCAGTACCCAG
>JASLES010000511.1 GCA_030151005.1 Silvimonas sp. | reverse complement strand
CTTGCTGCCCTGGCGGCTTTGATCTTCCAGGAAGTAAGCAGCGGAAGCATTGAAGCCGTACAGGCTCGGCATGTCGTAACGCACAACGTTCTTGGCGTAGTTGGCTTGACCGAAGCCGTAGTCACGAACCAGCCACTCAGCGCCGGTGTCACCGTACAGGCGATCCAGGGCGTCGTAAGTCGGGCTGAGCATGTTACCGGCACGGAAAGTACCGTAGTCACCAGTCAGGCCGATGTAGGCTTGACGGTTACCCCAGTTGGCATCGCCGCCCTGGGTGCGGTTGCCCGGCTGGTTCTGGATTTCTTGTTCGACACGCCAGATCACCTTGCCGCCGGCATCAAGCTTGTCGCTGCCGGATACGCCGATGATGGCGTCGTAGGAAACACCGCCGGACTTGGTATTGCCGGCCTTCATGTAATCAACACCACCGGTGATGTTACCGTCGATGGTCACGTCAGCCATTGCTGCGCCGGTACCGAGTGCCAGTGCTACAGCCAGGGTTGTGTATTTGATTTTCATTTGTAGTTCTCCTTTGTCTGAATCCACGTCTTGTTTGGCTTGACGGCAGTGCCGCAAACTTGGATGCAGTTTAAGGAGGGGGCTTTTCATACACCCGTAACTATTTCCAACGGCATATTGTGAATTTTTACGGAATTTTTTTGATTAAAGTCGCTACATATGCGCGTGCTATATTGACCTGGCGCATATACGCTAAACGGAATTTACGCATGGTCCGACGTGTTGTGTTCAACCAGAAGGGCGGTGTGGGCAAGTCGACCATCACCGTCAATCTTGCCGCCGCTGCCGCGCTTGCCGGTCGTTCTGTGTTGGTGGTGGATCTGGACCATCAGGGCAATGCCAGCCGTTATCTCCTCGGTGACGCCGCCGCCGAAACCACTCCCACCTTGACCCAGTTCTTTGAACAGACGCTCAATTTCAGCCTGTATGCCAATGGGGTTGAAGACTTTATCCACCCCACGCAATGTCCTGGATTGTCGGTGTTGCCAGCAGGTTTGGGCTTGGCGGAACAGCAAGCCAAACTGGAATCTCGCTACAAGATTTTCAAATTGCGGGAGTCTTTGCAAGAACTGGGCACGCGCTTTGATGAAATCTGGCTGGATACCCCGCCCGCACTCAACTTTTTTACACTCTCTGCGCTGATCGCGGCAGATCGCTGCCTGATCCCGTTTGATTGCGATGCATTCTCACGCGACGCGCTGGTGGGCTTGTTGGACCGGGTGGCAGAAATCCGGGCAGACCATAATCCGGCGCTTAAGGTAGAAGGGATTGTGGTGAACCAGTTCCAGCCGCGCGCCAGTTTACCGGCGCGCATGGTGGAAGAACTCAAAACACGCGGATTGCCCGTGCTGGAGCCATTTTTGACGAGTTCCGTGAAGGTGCGCGAATCGCACGAACGCGCTTTGCCGCTGGTGCAACTGGAACCGCGCCACAAACTGGCACAGGCATTTAGCACCTTGTATCAATCGCTGGCAAAATAAGCGTTTCGGGCGCAGCGCGTGCCAGGGGTAAATATTCATGAGTGTAGGTAGTCTGGATAAAAAGCCGCGATTGCTGATCGTCGACGACGAGCCGTTCAATCTGGAAATCCTCAGCGAACACTTGCAGGACGCAGACTACGACGTGGTCACCGCCGACGACGGCGAATCTGCGTGGGATCTGTTGTCCCGCGATCACGCGTTTGATGCCATCTTGCTTGATCGCATGATGCCGCGCATGGATGGCATGGCTTTGCTGGCGCGCCTGAAACAGCAGCCGGAACTAATGCAAGTGCCGGTGATCATGCAAACTGCTGTCGGCGCGGCGGAGAACGTGCGAGAAGGGCTGACGGCAGGCGCATATTACTATCTGATCAAGCCTTTCCAGCGTGACATGCTGCTGGCCATTGTCAGTGCCGCGGTGGATTTCTACCGAGAAAAACGCCAGCTAGAACAACAGCTTGTGGCGCAGGCCGGCAACTACGGCCAGTTAGTCAATGCCGAGTTCGAATTCTGCTCACTGGAAGAAGCGCGCCAGCTGACCCTGGTGTTGTCCCACGCCTGCCCGGAACCCCAACGCGTTGCGCTGGGTTTGTCCGAACTCTTGGTCAATGCCGTGGAGCACGGCAATCTGGGGATTCGTTACGGCGAGAAAACACGCTTGCTGCAATTGGGGCGCTGGCAGGATGAAGTAGAAGCACGTCTGGCCAATCCGGAGTACGCCGGCCGCCGCGTGCGGGTGAATTTCAGCCGCAGCAAAGAGACCATTACCATCATCATTACCGATGAAGGCAACGGTTTTGACTGGCGGCCTTTCCTGGAGTTTTCACCCGAGCGTGCGTTTGATCCGCATGGGCGCGGTATTTCCATGGCGCGCATGTTGTCGTTTGACCAGATCGAGTATCGGGGCAATGGCAATACCGTGATGGCGCAGGTGCGGCTGGCCGCAGGCTGATTTCTGATTTTCTGATTTGCCTTGCTGCGCGCCGGTTCAGTCCAGGACTTCGACCGGCATGCCGATTTCAATCCGGCCGGCATTGCGTGCCAGCACGTTCTGGCCAAATTGCGCCCCTTCTGGCCCTTTGCGGCGCTTGGCAATGGTGCGCAGCGGTTCTTGATCGTCGGACTTTTCTGCCGTGTGCGGGTCTACCGTGGTGAACACGCAGCGCCCGCACGGTTTGTCGATCTGGAACACCACGTTGCCAATGCGGATGGTCTTCCACTCGTCTTCTGCAAACGCATCTGCGCCGGTCACAACCAGGTTGGGTCTGAAACGGGCCATCTCCATATCCCGGCCAACCCAGTCATTGAGTTGCAAGCGTGACGACTCGCCAATCAATAGCAGCGGGTAACCGTCGGCAAACGACAGCGGAATATCCGGGTGCTGTCTGACGCGGCGTTGCGTGTCGCCCGTATACAGCAAACGGGCGTGGCGCCCCAGGTAGTCGCTGATCCACTGATCTGCCTCGTGCGCGCCGGTCCATGCCTCAAAGCGGTCTTTCCAGACCTCTGCATCGCAGGCTGAGGTGAACTGGTTGCGTTCTACACTCAGCATGGGCATGCCGGGCGCCGAGAGTGTCAGGCTGTGTTCGTCGACCTGCGCTTCGATTTTGACCATGCTCGGGCAGTCGCGCCCGGTAATCATGACGCCCTCCGTTGAGGTAACCATCCATGCCCGATCATCCGGCAAACCCTGCGGCGTGACCTCACTGTGCGGCATGGCCAGGCCTTTCACAGACTTGATGGGGTAACGATAGATGGCGCTCAGTGCGGGCATGGCGGTCTCGTCCGGCGGGTTTAAAGGCGTGAGTTGCCAAGCTTATCACCACTGCTCATACCAGTAATGCGGGTGTTGCACCCGCCAGCGGCTGACCGACAGCGCTGTTCCCTGTGTAGAGAGGGTGATGGCGCCATCCCGGTCGGTGCGTAAATCCTGCGCGCCTGCGGCGGCGTAGCGGGTGACGACTTCCGGGCGTGGGTGACGAAACCGGTTCAAATAGCCCGATGAATACACCACCCAGGCCGGATGGGTGGTGGTCACAAAGGATGCGGAAGACGAC
>JASLES010000494.1 GCA_030151005.1 Silvimonas sp. | reverse complement strand
CAACGCCTCATGCACCATCCGCAAAAACGCCACCGCCGCCGGCGTCGGGTCCAGGTTCCATACCGCCCAAACCCGGCGCTGCGGGCCGTCTGATACCGGCACCATTTTCAGGCGATCACAACTGTAGCCTTCAAACCGGGGCACGAGGCCGATCGCCAGGCCACGCCGGACAATGCGTTCCAGCAAATCAATATGGCTGACCTCAAAGCTGACCTTATGCTCAATCCCTGCGCGCGCAAAAGCTTGCTCTGTCTGGCGGCGCGCGCCGCTGTTGGCGTAGAAATCCACAAGGCGTGAACCCACCAGATCCAGCAGCGATATCTGGTCGCGCTGCGCCAGCGGATGCGCCTGCGGGATGATGGCAATCAGCTCTTCGTCGGCAATCGTCTGCTTGCTAACCCCCTCCACCGGCTCACCTGGCCAAAGCCCGACCAGCGCCACATCGGTGCGCTCGGTACGCACGTCCACCAGCAGGTTCTCGCTCATGCCCTGATAAAACCGGATGTCCACATGCGGGTAGCGTTCGTGAAACCGCGCCAGCACGTCGACCAGATCCGCATGATTGAAAGTGGAAATCGTCCCCACGGTGAGCGTGCCCCGCACGGTACCCGCAGCGGCGGCAACTTCGTCGCGGATGCGGGATTCCGCCCCCAGCATCTGCCGCGCTACCGGCAAAAACGCCTGCCCGGCCACCGTCAGTTTGACGTTGCGGCTGCTGCGCTCAAACAGCTTGGCCCCCAGTTCGTCTTCCAGTTTGGCGATCTGATGACTCAAAGCGGATTGCACGGTGTGGCAACGTTCGGCAGCACGGGTAAAGCTTTTCTCCTCTGCCACGGCAACGGCAAATTCGATCTGGCGCAGGTTCATGGCTTGTATCTCAAAACAAGATCAATGTGATGAAAAGTATACATTTGTGTGATGCATGACGGCGTCAGATACTGCACCACATCAAATAAAACACATGGAGATACTCATGGACGGCTCTGCACATCGTCTGAGTGGCGCACAAGTTGCGCTGATGTCGTTCTCTACCGGCCTGGTGGTCGCCAGCAACTACTACGCCCAACCTTTGCTGCACACCCTGGCTGGCGAGTTTGGCCTGACTGCGGCTGGCGCGGGCATCATCATTACCGTGGCACAGCTGAGCTATGCCGTGGGTCTGCTGCTGCTGGTGCCACTGGGTGACATGCTGGAACGCCGCAGCATGATCGTCGGCATGACCTTGCTGTGCGCCGTCGGCCTCTTGATCACCGCATCCGCCCCAAGTCTGGCGCTGGTGTTGCTGGGGACGGCCATTGCGGCGTTGTTTGCGGTGGTGTCGCAAGTACTGGTGCCGCTGGGCGCCACGCTGGCCGCGCCGGAGCAACGTGGCAAAGTGGTCGGCACCTTGATGAGTGGCTTGCTGCTGGGCATTTTGCTGGCGCGCACCGTCGCGGGCGGTTTATCCAGCCTGGGCGACTGGCGCACGGTGTACTGGGTGGCCGCGGGGGTCATGATCGTGACGGCCATTGCGCTGGCCCGGGTGCTGCCGCATCACCATGAACACGCCGGCTTGCCGTATCACAAGCTGCTGGCATCCGTGTTCACACTGTTCGCCAACGAACCGGTGTTACGTTTGCGGGCTGCGCTGGGTGCGTTCTCGTTTGCCATCTTCAGCGTATTGTGGACCTCGATGGCGTTCTTGCTGGCCAGCGATCCCTATCATTTTTCTGATGGCACGATCGGCCTGTTTGGCCTGGTGGGTGCCGCTGGCGCACTGGCGGCCAACCTGGCCGGGCGCCTGGCGGACAAAGGCAAGACCGATACCACCACCTGGCTGGGGCTGATCTTGCTGCTGCTGTCCTGGGTGCCGATTGCGCTGGCCAAAGAATCCATCATTGCGCTGTTGATCGGCATTCTGGTGCTGGATCTGGCTGTGCAAGGCGTCCATGTGACCAATCAGAACGTGATCTACAAACTGTTCCCGCATGCCCGTAACCGCGTTACCGCCGGCTATATGACGAGCTACTTTATCGGCGGCTCTACGGGTTCGCTGCTGTCTGCTACGGCCTATGCGCACTGGGGCTGGAGCGGCGTATCGGCAGTGGGGGCGTTGTTGAGCCTGGGTGGCTTGCTGACGTGGGTGGTTTGGCGGCAAGTTGGTCACGCACCCGCAGGGTTGGTGCAGGCACAGGGTTAAGAAGTGTTTACCCATAAAAGCAAAAAGGCCGGTCTCACCGGCCTTTTTGCTGTTTGGCACCTCAGGCCGCCTTACAGGCTGCGGCCATCAAACTCTTTCACTGGCACTACCGCCAGATCAATCCCCTCAATACAGCGGATGTTCACCGCCGCCATCGGATTGCCCTGCTTGTCGTTCGCCTCGCCGTAGACATGAATCCCGCATTTCGGGCAGAACCGGTGTTTGATGCGATGCGCGTTAAAGGTATACGATGCGGCGTTTTCTTCCGGTGTGGTCAGTTTGAAACTGGTCTTGGGCACAAACCACATCAACATGCCTTTGCGTTGGCAGATTGAGCAATTACACGAAATAGCGCCTTCAATCGTCCCTTCGGCCTCAAACGCGACGTTACCGCAGTGACAGCTTCCACGATATTGCATAACGGGGCTCCCAAAGAAAAACGGGCGCTGTCATCAGCGCCCGTTGTCTGGATTACGCAGCCAGGCCGCGCTTTTTCAACTCGTTTTCGGCAACGCCGACCAGCGTCGCCAGGGCAATGCCCTCGGCGGCCAGTTTTACACCATCCAGCGCCGGGAAAGTCGGGGCGATGCGGATGTTGGTGTCTTTCGGGTCGTTACCATTGGGGAAGGTGTTACCGGCCGGCACCATGGCGACACCGGCTTCTTCTGCCAGTTGCACCACGCGCTTGGCGCAGCCTTCACGCACGTCAAAGCTGATGAAGTAACCACCATCCGGATTGGTCCAGGTGGCGACGCCACGGCCGTTCAGTTCGTGCGCCAGCACATCCAGCACCGCGTTCATTTTCGGGACGATCAGCGCGCGATGCTTTTCCATCAGCGCTTGCAGGCCAGCGAAATCTTTCAGGAACTTCACATGGCGCAGCTGGTTGATCTTGTCCGGACCAATCGAGCGGAAGCCCATGTTCCTGGTCATCCAGGCCACGTTGGCCGGGGATGCCGCAAACAGCGCCAGGCCAGCGCCAGCCAGGGTGATCTTGGAAGTGGACGCAAACACAAAGGCACGATCGGCGTTACCGGCCGCCGCGCAGGCTTCCAGAATGTTGGCGATCTCGTGCTTCTTGTCGGTCAGATGGTGAACGGCGTAGGCGTTGTCCCAGAAAATGCGGAAGTCGGCTGCAGCGGTTTTCATCTTCGCCAGGCGTGCTACCACTTCATCCGAGTAGATATCGCCGGTCGGGTTGGCGTACTTGGGCACGCACCACATGCCCTTGATCGAGGCATCTTCGGCGACCAGTTTTTCTACCACGTCCATATCCGGACCGGTGCCGGTCAGCGGTACGGCAATCATCTTGATGCCATATTGGGCGCAAATGGCAAAGTGACGGTCATAACCCGGGGCCGGACACAGGAAGGTGACCGGTTCAGTCGACCAGCCTGCCTTGCTGCCCGGTACACCCTTGAGCAGCGCGTACACGATGGTGTCGTGCATCAGCGCCAGCGAGGAGTTCTCTGCCACGACCACTTGTGCGGCCGGCGCGCCCAGCATCGGGGCGAACAGTTCACGCGCTTGCGGCAGGCCATTGACGCCGCCACCGTAGTTACGCAGATCTCCGCCGCCACGGGCTTCAGTCTCATCGACAGCAGCCAAGAGGCCGTTGGAGAGATCCAGTTGATCTGCGGACGGTTTGCCGCGGGTAGAGTCGAGCTTGAGGCCACGCGCCTTGAACGCGGTGTAGCGTTCATTCGCGGCCTGATAAAAGCGTTGCAGGTCGTCGTTGCTCAGGCTTGCCAGGTCGCCTGCCGGCAGGGCGCTGTTTACTTCTTGCATTGCATCCTCGCTAATCGGGTGTCTGTGTCGAACAGCCCGACATCTTGCGCCATCTGCGCCGAAGTGGCTAGGGCAGACTGTCGTTTGCGAGTACTTTTTTGCCGGTACAATGCCGACCGGCACAGTCACCCGTGCCGGTCTTTTGAGCCATTTAGCGCGCGCCGCGCCGCTCTACCTGCAAGCCCGCGGCCACGGGCACATCAGCCTTGCGCTGGCGGAAGGCAAACAGCGCCAGCAAGGCCGACAAGCTCCCCATCAGCCATACCGCCGGCCAACCCGATACGGCATTCAGTACCGGGATGACCATGGGCGTGATGAAGAAAGCCACAAATACCGCCGCATTACCCATGCCCAGCGCCGTACCCGCCCGGTTGGCACCGGCCTGAGTGGCCAGTTCGGTATACGCCACGCCGTGCCAGGCGGAGACACTCAAACCGGCCAGAACCAGCGCCGGCACCATCAACAGGCGCAATACCGGTGCCAGCGGCAAGATCAGCATTTGCGCCAGGACCACCGCCGCCAGGACGCCAAACGTCAGCACGCTGAGCGAAGCACATGCCGCAATATAACGTTGCCGGTTGCGATGACGATCAGTCCAGTAACCACTCCAGACCCGCAGCGCCCCACCGCCCAATTGCACGGTGACAAGACTGCCCGCTGCGACGAGCGCGCCAAAGTGGCCAAAGTCGTGCATGAACACCGGGGTAAAGGTCAGCACGGCTACCTGGGGCACACACAGCAAACCAATTGCCAGTGTCATGCGCAGCAAGACCGGATCCTGCAACGGTGGTACGCCAGCCCCGACAACTTTGCCTGACGCTTGCCCGTGATGAGGTGGTTCGTGCAACCAGCGCCAAGCCAGCACACCGTTGATCAGGCAGAACAGCGCCAGCGCACCATACACCGTGCCAAAGCCGCCCCAGCGGGCCAGCGGCGGCAACACCAGCGCCCCCAATGCACCGCCTACGGGTACGGCGGTCTGGCGAATGCTCATGGCCAACCCCCGCTCCTTGTCGGTGAACCACGCCATGATGGCGCGACCACTAGAGCCATTAACGCTGCCGCCCAGCAATCCAACCAGCAACAAGCCGGGCATCAGCACGGACATGGCCGGCACGTACCCGGCCGTTGGCGATACACGCCCCATCATGAACAACAACCAGGCGGCGATGCTGAACAGGCCCAACAGCAGCACCCGACGATCGCCCCAGCGGTCGGTCAGCATGCCCCACGGCAACTCGCTGACCGCCACCCCCAGCCCCATCATGCCCAGCACCAGCCCAAGCTGGTGGGTGTCCAGATGGTAATCAGCACGCAAAAGCACAGCGGTGGCGGGGATACCGGCAAAGGTGGCAGAGAACGCCGCGTTGGCGGCAAACCCCAAGCCGAGGATTTTCCAGCGGTGATTGGGGGGCAGATTGTGGGGATCAAGGTGTGGCGTGGACATGGCACGCTCCCATTCAAAGAGAAGACGCGCCCATCGTCGCATCGGCTTGCCATAACAAACAGATATGGTTCAATATTTCAGTAATGAATATTTGAAATGGTTACGCTGATGAATACGCTGGATCTGGATGCCGTTCAGGCCTTTGTGCTGGTGGCAGATATGCAAAGCTTTACCCGTGCCGCAGAAGCGCTGGATACCACGCAGTCGGCCGTGAGCCTGAAACTCAAACGCCTGGAAACCCATCTGGATCGACGCCTGCTGGAACGCACGCCGCGCCAGGTTCGGTTATCCATGGAGGGCCAGGCATTTTTGACCGCCGCCCGTGAGCTGCTGGCCGCGCATGATCGGGCATGGTCCGTGTTGCACGCCCCCCCGCGCCGCTTGCGTGTGGGTTTCAGCGGGCATATTGCTGGCGCCTCCCTGCCCGCGTTGCTGGCCCGTGTAGCCGCGCACGATCCGGCGCTGGTCATTGAAGTGCGCGTGGCCACCTCTGCCGAGGTGCTCGCCAGTTATGACGCCGGTCTGCTGGATGCCGCCTATGTGCTGCATCACACGGATCGTCAGTTCGATCGCCAGGACGGCGAAGTACTGTTTGAAGATGATATGGACTGGTTTGGCCTGCCCGACACCAGCTGGACGCGGGGCGAACCGCTGCGCCTTGCCATGCTGGCCCCACCCTGCGGTTTGCGTACCAATGTGATTGAGGCGCTGGACCAGGCCGGCATCGGCTGGCTGGAAGTGTTTGTGGGTGATGGGGTAAGCGCCCTTTCTGCTGCCGTGACAGCCGGGCTGGCCGTCGGCGCCATGGGCCGCCGCGCAGCACCCGCCAGCGTGGTGTGCGTGCGGGAGAAACTGGGCCTGCCCGCATTGCAACCAACCAACGTGGTGCTGTACCGCAGCGTGCACGATGAACGCTCGCGCAGTGCCTTGCGGGTGATGAGTGCCACCTTGCGAGCGTTTTGAGGGCCACCATCCGGCCGCATCAACAAAAAGGCCAATCCTGAGGTTGGCCTTTTGCTGGTCTGCAATCTGGCGACGCTTAGTTCACCGTCACATTGGCAAAGTCCTGGCGGCCAAACGGGCTGACCTTGTAGCCAGAGACATTGGCCCGCGTCAGCGCATACGCCGTCGGGTAGGCCAGCGGTACCCACAGCGCCTGATCAAAAATCACCTTCTGCGCACTGCGATAGAGCTTGGTGCGCTGGGCGACATCGCTGATCTTTTTGCCGTCCGCAATCAGCTTGTCCAGTTGCGGATCGCAATAGCGCGCAAAGTTGGTGCCCGATTGCACGGCGGCGCAACTGAATTGCGGCGTGAAGAAGTTGTCCGGATCACCATTGTCACCAGCCCAGCCCATGAACAGCAGATCATGCTCGCCCGCCTTGCCGCGCTTGATCAACTCGCCCCACTCAATGGTCTTGATGGTGGCCTTGATGCCCACCTTGGCCAGATCAGACTGCAATAACTCTGCACCCGCCTTGGGGTTAGGGTTAAGCACGCTGCCTGTCGGCCGAGTCCAGATGGTGGTCGTAAAACCGTTGGGGAACCCCGCCTTTTTCAACAGTTCTTTGGCCTTGGCCGGGTCGTAGCTGTAATCCCCCAGGTCTTTGTCAAAGCTCCAGGTGTTAGGCGGAAACGGCCGGCTGGCGTCTTGCGCCGTGCCATCAAACACCGTCTTCAGATAGGTTTTGGCGTCAAACGCGTAGTTGATGGCCTGGCGCACCAGCGTGTTATCCAGCGGCTTGTGCTGGCTGTTGATGGCAATAAACGCGGTCATGAACGCGGCGTTATCCACCACTTTCAGATTCTTGTCCGCTTTGGCGGACTGGATATCCAGCGGTTTGGGCGCCAGCGCAATCTGGCATTCGCCGGTTTTCAGCCGTTGCAGGCGTACGGTGGCATCTGGCGTGATGGCATAGATCAACTTTTCTGCTTTGGGTTTGCCGCCAAACCAGGTGGGATTGGCGTCGTAACGGATCACCGCATCTTTCTGGAAACTCTTGAGCACAAACGGCCCGCTACCCACGGGTTTGGTATTGAAATCCCCCGCTTTGGCCGGCCCCAGCTTGCCGGCGTATTCCGCCGAATAAATCGACGCCCAACCCATGGTCAGCGTGGGCAGGAACGTGGCATCCGGATAATTGAGTTCAAACTGGACGGTGTGGTCGTCGACCTTCTTCACCGCCTTGACCAGCTTGTTAAGTTGTAGCGATTGCACACTGGGGTACCCGCTGGGCGAGGTCTTGTACCACGGGTGCTGGGTGTTGAAGACACGCTCAAAAGTGAACACCACGTCATCGCCATTGAGCGGGCGCGTAGGTTTGAACCAGTCGGTTGCGCCAAACTGGACATCGCTGCGCAATTTGAATGTCCAGGTCAGGCCATCTTCACTGGCCGACCATGACTGCGCCACAGACGGCACCACCTTGCCAGACTGAGCGTCGTAATCCACAAGGCGGCTGAACAAGACATCCGCCGAGGCATTGGTGGTGACGAGGGCATTGTATTGCACCACGTCAAACCCATCCGGATTGGCATCAGTACACACCGAGAGCGGTTTGGCCCATGCCAGCGCCGGCACAGCGGCGGCAATGGCGGCAAGCATCCTCAGATTCATGTTTTTCTCCTGCGGGATATTCTGGTTTTTTATACGACGGCGCGTGACATTGCGCCGGTGGCAACCTTGTCAGCTTAACCGCTGGCGCGGCCCGATGCCAAAGAACGGTTGGTTTGCGGGTTAGGGGGTTTTGGTGTGGGAGGGGTGAATAAATGAACCACTCTGGCACGCAGACGGTTTACGCGGTTGGGGTTGTTTTTGAATTTCTTCCCCGTTAAAGCCCAGCGCCGATGGAGTGGAGGGAGACCTTAGGCTCCCGACCGACTGAGGGCAGCCCGGAGGGCCGCAGGGCTGGGTCGCCTTTCTTTGCTTACTTTCTTTGGCGACGCAAAGAAAGTAAGGTGCTCCGGCCACCGCCGGTATCCAAAACACCCGCGCCGTCGGGCGCTAACAGGGGGGTCAAGGTTTTCAGACCCAGTCAGCAAAGGCCACCCACGGTGGCCGACTGGATTCCGGCTCAAGGCCCGAATGACGAGGCTTTGGGTGGGCCACCTCAGCGTACTGAACAATCACGCCACAAGCATTGCGCCGCATGCACACAGCGAGCGCCCACCGTCAGAAAAAACCTCACCCCATTTCCTTCACTACCACCTGCAAACTCCCCTTATCACCAGAGAGCCACATCTCCCCATCCTGAATCGTCACCTGCAACTGCATGGTCCGCTCTACCAGCCCGGCAAGGCCCGCCATGATTTCCGGGCTCACCGACACCACATGCAGATTGTCAAAGCGCCGGATCTCAGACTGATTCTTGCCGTACCAGATGTCTGCCGCGCTACCACCATAAGCATAAATCCACGCTTCATCGGCCCGCTGCGCCGCGCGTTTGATGCGCTTTTCATCCGGCAGACCCAGATCAATCCACAGTTCGATCTCTTCGGTGAGCGAGCGTTGCCACAGCGACGGGTCTTCTTCATCGCTGATGCCACGGCCAAATTCCAGCGTCTCGCTGGCGTGGCGGGCAAAGGCCACGAGGCGCAACATCATGCGCTCATCGGTTTCGGACGGATGCTGGGCAACAGTGAGCGCATGCGTGGCGTAATAGCCGCGATCCATATCCGCAATGGAAAGTTCGGCTTTGAAAATAGTGGATTTAAGCGCCACGGCACAGGCCTGAATAAGTGAAAGACGCGGCAGTGTACCCAATCACCCGCCCGCGCTCCACCGGCCCGACCTGTACAATGCGGGTTTGCGCCATCGCTTTGCCTGGAACCATCATGCCCGCCCGCCGTATATCCTCTTCTATTGCCCCTGTTGTTGCCGTGATTGGCGGCGGGCCTGCTGGTCTGATGGCGGCAGAAGTGCTGGCGGCGGGTGGCGCAACGGTCACGGTGTTCGATGCCATGCCGTCGGTCGGACGCAAGTTTCTGCTGGCCGGCGTGGGCGGCATGAATATCACTCACTCCGAAGCCATCGGCCCGTTTCTGGGTCGCTACGGCAACCGGGCCGAGACCCTCACGCCCTTGATCAATGCCTTTACGCCGGATCAATTGCGCGCCTGGATTCACGGTCTGGGGATCGACACCTTTGTGGGTACATCTGGCCGGGTTTTTCCTAAAGAAATGAAAGCCGCACCGCTTTTGCGGGCGTGGCTGCACCGGCTGAAAGATGCCGGCGTAAACGTCCAGGTGCGCCACCGCTGGCTGGGCTGGGGAGATGAACTCCATACGCTGCGTCTGGCCACGCCGGCGGGCGAAACCACCTTCAAGGCCGATGCCGTGGTGCTGGCGCTGGGTGGCGGCAGTTGGTCCCGCTTGGGGTCGGATGGGGCGTGGGTGCCATTGCTGGCCGACAAAGGTGTGGAGATCGCGCCGCTTGCGCCCAGCAATTGCGGCTTTGATTTGCCCTGGACCGCGTTTTTTGCCGAAAAATACGCAGGCGCTCCGCTCAAGTCTGTGGCGGTGTCGTATACGGATGCGCGGGGTGCCACGATCGTGAAGCCGGGCGAGTTTGTCGTCACCGCAACGGGCGTAGAAGGCAGTTTGATCTATGCCTTTTCCGCCGCCATCCGCGACCGTATTACGGCGCAAGGCAGTGCCACCATCTACGTCGACTTGCTACCGGGCCGCAGTCTGGAGCGCGTGCTCACGGAAGTCGCCATTCCGCGTGGCTCTCGCTCTCTGGCCAGCCATTTGCAAAGCAAACTGGGCCTGACGGGTGTCAAAGCCGGCTTGCTGCGTGAAGTCCTCTCCAAAGAAGAAATGACCGATCCCACCCGGTTGGCCCGCACGATCAAAGCGCTGCCACTGAAACTGATGGCCCCGCGCCCGCTGGATGAAGCCATCAGCACCGCTGGCGGCGTGCGTTTTGACGCAATGGACGCCAACCTGATGCTGCGCGCCTTGCCTGGCGTGTTCTGCGCGGGTGAGATGCTGGACTGGGAAGCCCCCACCGGCGGCTATCTCTTGACCGCCTGCTTCGCCAGTGGCCGCGCCGCAGGTGAAGGGGTCTTGCATTGGCTGGACGCTGGCCGCACTTGAGTTAGATCGTTTTCTCCTGCCGGTATTCATCCATGTCTGAGCGTTCCCCCATTGAAGTCGACCTCGCCAAATCCTACCGGTTGCTCAATCACGGCCCGACCGTGCTGGTCAGCAGCGCGCATGGCGGCCGCCAGAACGTCATGGCTGCGGCGTGGGCCATGCCGCTGGATTTCGCCCCGCCCAAAATGCTGGTGATCATTGATAAATCCACCCTGACTCGGGAGTTGGTTGAGGCCTCTGGCGAGTTCGTGCTGAACGTGCCCAGCCGGGCACTGGCAGAGGCCACCCTGGCCGCGGGCTCCAGCTCTGGTCGCGATGCCGACAAGTTCAGCACCACCGGCCTGAAGCACTTCCCGGCCACCAAAGTGGGTGCGCCGCTGGTGGAAGGCTGCCTGGCCTGGCTGGAATGCAAAGTCATCCCGGAACCGCACAACCAGCAGGCCTACGACATGTTCATTGGCGAAGTTGTCGCCGCCCACGCCGACCCACGCGTATTCCAGGACGGGCACTGGCAGTTTGATGATGAGGCGCTAAACCGCTCGATTCACTACATTGCTGGCGGGACGTTCTTTGCGACGGGTGAGGCGTTTGAGGTGGGGAAGAAGTAAGGCGGGTCAGGTTTGGCGGGTATAGGCCACTGGCTCTGCTAGATTCCGGCTCAAGGGGGCCGCCGAGGACCGGAATGACGAGTCAATGGGATGCTTGTTGTATTTGGGTTGGGGTCGCTTTTGATGTTGCAGTTGCTGTTGCAGTTGCTTTTGACTTTCCTCCCCCATTAAAGCCCAGCGCCGAAGGAGTGGAGGGAGACTTTGGGCTCCCGACCGACTGAGGGAAGCCCGGAGGGCCGCCCGGCTGGGGTCGCCTTTCTTTGGTTACTTTCTTTGGCGACGCAAAGAAAGTAACGTGGGCCCGGCACCCCGGGTATCAAATGCTTTTCAACCTTGCGCCGTAGGCGCTAACACCCACAACAATATGAACCACGTCCGCCACCCCGGATTCCCGCTGCGCTCCATCCGGGCTACAAATTGGCGTCTGCCAGCAAAGGCCACCCGAGGTGGCCGACTGGATTCCCACCTCCGCGGGAATGACGAAGTGGCAGATCTGGCTGACTTTCACTCATCCGCCGCACCAGCCATCCGCAAGTTTCTGCAGCTAAAGCGCATTCAGGGGCCATTTCAGTCCGCCCCCACAACCAACACCCTCACCCCAGCCTCGCTGATCTCTGCATCGGCAGCATCCATCGTCAGCCACGTCGCCACATAATCCGCCAGCCGGAAGGCATCATCCTTCCTCGCTGCGCGCACCGCACACTCCCACACCACCAACACCCGCCAGCCCAGCGTCTTGAGCGCAGCGTATTCCCGCTGATCCCGTGCCTGGTTGCTGTTGATCTTGCCCATCCAGAATTCAGTGCGGGTCTGTGGCACTTTGAAGTAGCGGCAGTCATGACCGTGCCAGAAACAACCATGCACAAGGATGACGGCGTGGTAGCGCGGCAAAACCAGGTCGGGCTTGCCTGGCAAACCCGGCGCGTGAATGCGGTATCGGAACCCACGCGCAAACAATGCCTTGCGCAGGGTGATCTCTGGCGACGTGTTCTTGCCACGAATGCCCGACATCATGCGGCTGCGGGTGGCGGCATCCACGACGTCGGTCATGGCCAGATTAGCCCCGGTCAGCCTTGGGTGACACGATCCACGGCTTGATCATGCGCGCCACCTCGCGGAACACCGGCACCACCACCGAGTTACCAAATTGTTTGTAGGCGCGGGTGTCCGAAACCGGAATGCGGAAATCATCCGGATAACCCATCAAGCGCGCGCATTCACGCGGCGTGAGCCGGCGCGGGTTCTGGCCCGCACCCCGGCTCACCAGGATTTCACTGCCATCCTTGTAATAACGAGCCGACAGCGTGCGGGAGATGCTGTTGGCGTCGACCAGCCCGAAACCAAAGCCATTGCCCTTGGCGCGGTGTTTCTCTGCATAGTTCTGCAGATAGGCCCAGAGCTTGTCGGTCAGGATGTACTTGGGGTTGACCTCGCCTTTGGCGTGATCAAAGAACTTGTCGCCATCGTGCGCCAGCACAGGTTCTTTACCATCAGTACGATGGAACACCTGCGCCATACGGGTGGGCAGTTTGTTTTGAGGCAGTTGCAGCAAATCCCAGCTGAAATCAGTGGGTTCACGGAAACCCACAATCACCACGCGCTCCCGGTGTTGCGGGACCCAGTGCTGACCATCAATCACGCGGTAATGCACCTCGTAACCCAGTTCTTCCCGTAGCGTCTGCAAGATGACGGCGAAGGTACGGCCCTGATCGTGCGAGTGCAGGTTTTTGACGTTCTCCAGCACAAACGCGCGTGGGCGATGCGCGGCGATGATGCGGGCGACATCAAAGAACAGTGTGCCTTGCGTGGCATCGGCAAAGCCGTGAGCACGCCCCAGCGCGTTCTTTTTGGAGACCCCGGCAATCGAGAACGGCTGGCAAGGAAACCCCGCCAGCAACACGTCATGCGGCGGAATATCCGCTTCGGCCACCTGGGTGATGTCGCCCGCAATGCGTTGCCCATCCGGATTATTGGCGTGGTAGGTTTTTTGCGCGTAGCTATCCCACTCGCTGGTAAATACGCACTGGCCGCCTTCTTGCTCAAAGGCTTTACGAATGCCGCCAATGCCAGCGAAGAGGTCGATAAAGGTAAATTCGGCCGGGGTACTGCGCGCCGGGGCCTGGGGTTGCAACAATTGCTGCAGGGCTTGGGCTACATAGGCACGGGGTTCAGACTGGCCGTTGATCCAGCGGGCAATCGTGGCCGGATTCACGTCCAGATAACGGGCCAGTTCGGTACGAGAATAGCTATTAAGGGTGGCTTGCAACAGGTTACGGACAAGGTCGGCCGGCGCGTTCATAGACTCGGATGTGGTGGTTGCCGGCATATCACCGGGAATTTTCGTTGCATTATGCGGGGTAAATGTCCCCTGCACCACTCGAGCACCCAGCAGCGCTAGCGTTTGTGCGGCTTTTTGCGTACGTAAACGGTCTTGTCGACGGTTGCGACAAGCTTGTCGGCCTGATCGCGGATTTCGACCTTGAAGTGAGCCAGGTGTTTTTCACCCCCCTCCGTCGCCGTGCGGATCGCCGTGATCTGCGCCTCGGTCAGTGCAAAAACGGCGGTGACCGTGCCGTAGCCTGGGCTGAGAAAATCAATCTCGGCGCGACGATCCCACACGTAGTAATCCGGCCCCAGAATCTGCATCAGCATGGCCATATACCAAGGGTCGGTCATGGCATACAGGCTGCCGCCGAAGTGCGAACGCATGATATTGAGGTTGATCTTGTATGAACGCAGCTGGATGACGATGCGCTTGAAATCTGGTGCAACGTGTTTGACGCGGATGCCGGCAAACAGCAAAGGCGGCCAGACATTGATCAACCAGCGCCAGAACAGGATCTTCATGGGTAGAACGGACGGTAAGTGTGAAGCGGGCTAGACTGCCTGCGCAACCAAACCACAGTCAATGGGCAATGCCCTGCATGGGCATGTTTGAAACACGATTGGGCGGGGGCTAAAAGCCGAAGACGTGACGCACGCTGTAAATCAGCAAACCCACCGCGCCGCCCACCAGCGTGCCGTTGACGCGGATAAATTGCAGATCGACGCCCACATTGAGTTCCAGCCGCGCCACCAGCACCCGGTTGTCCCAGGCTTTGAGCTGGTCGGCGATAAAGCGGCCGATTTCGCTGCGGTAGCGGATGATGGAACGTGCGGCAAAGTCGCGGATTTGCTGGTTCAGCCATTCTGCGAACGCCTGGTCTTCATGCAGGCGCAAGCCCAGTTGCTTGATGGCGGCCCCGACCCGGCTACGGATTTGCGAGTTCTCATGCGTCAGGTCGTTTTGCAAACCATCCAGCAAACTGCGCCACAGGCCGTCGAGCTTGTCATGCAAGGCGGGCGCGGTAATCAACATATCACGCCAGGTCTGGACTTTATCTCTCAGCGCCGGGTCTTCTGTCAGATCCTGGGCCAGTTGGCGTAATTGATCGTCAAACGCATGCCGCAGCATGTGATCGGGCTGCACCAGGGCGTGATCAAGCTCCAGCATGGCTGCGGTGACGAGCTTGCGGGCCAGGTAACGGCCGCCGGCTTCATCCAGCGCCACCCAGCGCAACACGTCGAACTCTTTGGCCAGCAAGCCAGAGAGCCAGGCTTGGGTTTTGGGATCTTCCAGTTTGCCCAGCAAGACGCGCAAGACACCATCAAGCACTTGCTGGTGACGGCCCTCCTCTCGCAGCACTTTGATCAACGTCGCCGCGCTGCCGGCAAAGTCGGCGCTGCCCAGCGCCTTGAGCACCAGTTCACGGGCAATGGCAGCCAGGCGCGGGTCATCCAGCGTGCCCAGCACAAACTTTAAAAAGTAGGCTGCTTGTTCAGTCAGCTCACGTTTGGCGCCAGGGCGGGCCAGCCAGATTGATAAGCGCCGGGCCGGATCAAACGCGTCAATGCGCGCCAGCAATTGCTCCGGCTGCAAAAAGTGAGTTTCGATAAACGTACCCAGGTTATCGGCAATGCGGTTCTTGTTGCGCGGAATGATGGCCGTGTGCGGGATTGGCACACCCATTGGATAACGGAACAGCGCCACCACGGCAAACCAGTCTGCCAGCGCGCCAATCATGGCTGCCTCGGAAAAAGCCGCGACATAGCCCAGCGCCGGGTGCAGATGATCCAGCCGCAAAGCCAGCAAGTACAACAAGGTGACGATCACCAGGAGAGAGGTGGCGAACGTGCGTGCGCGACGCAAGCGCGTCACCTTGGCGGGGTCTGCTTGAAGGATAGGGTCTGAGGAGCCTGAAAACATGCGTCGCTTGGGCCGGCGAGCATGATGGTGGCTCGCCGGGCGTGTTGGGGAGTGCCACCACTATAGCCCGAAGCCGCTCATCCGGCCGGCTTATTGCTCAGATGTGCCTTGGGTCAGCGTACGCATGCGCACCGCCGCCAGCCCCAGCAGCAAGCCCATCAAACAGGCGTAAAACGCGATATTGGCTTGATGCGCCATGGTTACCTGGCTAAAACCACAGATCAACGTGGCTGCCACTGCACCCACACCGGCTTTACCCAGATACGGGGCCATGGCATCCCGACCACAGGTGGCCCGCAATACGCCAAAGAAGATAAACCCAGGCACCAGCAACAGACTCAGGAACGCCGCCAGTCCGGGCAGGCCCGTGGTGGCGGCGGCATCCAGCAGGTCATTGTGGGCATGTTTGAGCGTGCAGATTTCTTTGCGATCACCCGGACACCCAGGCAGAGCATCAGTCAGGCGGCCAAATTCGCCCGAGCCCACACCCGTGAGCGGATGCTGGCGGACCTCGTTGGTCGCCAACTGGAAAATCCGCAGCCGCTCACCAAGCGATGTATCTACATTGCCTTTCTGGAACTCTGCGATATCGTGCCGGGCTTGTTCAATACGCTGTTTCACCGGGCTGTCTGGCACAGACCAGGCCACAATCCCGATGAAGACCAGCGAGAAGAGCGATACCAGCGCCACCCTGGGGCTGAAACGCTGATAACGGAAATAAATCGAGATCACTACGGTGAGCACGAGGGCCAGCCAGGCCCCGCGTGACCCATTGAGAATCAACACCACCATGGCCAACGCCGGGCACAGCCACGCCATCACATGGTCACGATGCGTCTGCCCTGGCCGGAAAAAGCCGATGACCCCAAGCGTGGCCACCATATTGGCAAAGGCGATGATGAAGGTCCACGCACCTGGCCGAACTTCCTTATCCACAAAAAACTGCCAGGCCACGATCAGCAGCGCCAGCAACAAGCCCGGCGGAATGCCTTTCCAGAGCAGCATCGGGTCCGGGCGATAACGCAACACCACCAGACAGACCAGTGGAATAGCCAGCACGCGTGACGGGTTGTCCAGTACGTCCCACGGCAGTCCAAACAGGTATTTGGAGGTCAGATGCACCCCCAGCACCGCAATCACGCTCATCCACACGGGCAGGAGCACAGCGCGGTATTGGCGGTGCAATGTACCCATATACGGCAAATTGGCGAGTACCAATACCAAAATACCAATCAGGAAAATACCGCTTCCGCGCGGCACCGCCAGTAACAAAAGCGGAAAAGCGAACAACAACAAACTGGCCAGACGCGTTCCCAGCGTTCCGGGCGGCGGCATGAAACGGCCTCCTTTCAGTGGTTGTTCACGGGGTAGCGCTGGCTGCTCAGGGACGCCAACGCTATAAGCATCGGCCAGGACTGCGGACTGTGCATAATCTTTCATGAGTGTTCTTTGATAACGGTAGCGATGCAGTCGGCAAATGCCGCCGTAGTCGGGCCAAAGCCCATTTGTTCAATGTGTATTGCTGCGTAGCTCAATAGTGCTGCGCGCGTTGGCGTATCTTGCAGGCCCTGGCGCATGGCTTGGGCCAGCGCAGGTGCGTCACCCACCGGCACCAGCAGGCCGGCCTTGCCGTCGGCCAGGATTTCCCGCGGGCCGACCGGGCAGTCAGTGCTCACCACCAATTGCCCGAGGGCCATGGCCTCCAGAAGCACGTTGGGCAAGCCTTCCATTTTTGAACTGAATACCATCAGTTGTGCGTGCTGCATCCAGAGGTACGGATTGGCCTGGAAACCCGCGAACACCACCTGGTCAGTGATGCCCAGCTCGGCGGCCAGCGCCTCAAGTTCAGCCCGGGACTTGCCTTCGCCCACGATGGCCAGTTTTTCTGTCAGTCCGTCTTTGACCAGCAACGCAAAAGCGCGCAGCAGGGTGGAGAAGTCTTTTTGCGACTCTTGCAATCGACCCACTGACACGATGTAGGGTTCCGCCAGCGGTGCAGGGCCGGTGTGACCCAGTTCACGGATGCGCTCAAGATCAATGGAGTTATACAGCCGCACAAACTTGGCGGACTCTTGCGGAATCAGTGCCCGGATGTCTTGCAGCATGGTGTCGTTGAGTAGCACCACGCGGTCGTAGTGGTCCCGTGCCTGGGCACGCAGTTTGCGCAGTTTGCGCGGGTTCTGGCTGGGCAGATGGGCCACGCTGAAATGCGAATACCCCAGCATGGGAATCGGCAAACGGCCGGTGATGCGCGAGAGGGACATGTCGTAATCGACTACCGCGTCGTAACCGGCTGCAATCTTGCGAAAACGCCGGCTGACAATGGCGCGGCGCACCAGTGGTAGCAACCCCTCTTCATAAATCTTGCCCAAGAGGCCGAGCTTGCCCTGGGTCTTTTTCTGGCGGAAATACGATAACCAGCCTTCCGGCGCCAGTATGTGTACCGCAATGTCCTTGGGAATTTGCGCGCGATAAAGTTGTTCGAGCGCTTCAGTCGGATAGGTAATGGTCAGGCCGATCTCGAACTTGCTGCGGTCCAGCGCCCGTAGCAAAGAGATCAGCGATGTTTCAATACCACCCCGCAAAAAGTGGGTCTGATGAAAAAGGATGCGTCGTTTGACCATATTTATATTGTTGTGCCCGCGTGCCGCTCAAGCTGGCGCGCGATGCAGCAATCTCTCAAAAAGACGCAGATAACTATTCGCCATCGTCTCCACACTGTGGACCCGTATGACGTATTCATAAGCCCGCTCTGCCATGGCCAGGACCTGGGGCGAACCATCAAGCAAGGTGTCGATGTGCGCGGCCAGACTACGGGCATCACCCACGGCGCTGAGCAGACCGCGTTCATCGGCCAGTAGTTCCTTGAGCCCGCCGGCATCCGTGGATGCCACCGGCACACGTGCGCTGAACGCATCCAGTACGCTGCTGCCAAGGCCCTCTTCGCGCGAGCTCATCACAAACACATCAAACAGCCCGAACAGGGCTTCTACCTGTTGCTGATACCCTCCCAGCAAAAACACCTGCTCCAGCCCCAGTTCGTTGATCCGTGTCTTCACGGCATCGGTCATGTCGCCAGTGCCAAAGTGCACAAATACAAAATCATTGCGCCGCTGCCGCAAACTGGCGACGGCCTCGACCAGCAGCAGCGGGTCTTTATCGGCCGACAGCGCGGAGGTTGTCGCCACCACGCGGCGTCCATCAATCCCCAGGGTGTCCGCCAGTGCCTGGCAACGCGGTAGATCTGGCTGCACGGGCAGTACGGCTGAAGGGATGATCTCGATATCATCCACACCCAGTGCACGCACACTGTCAGCGCAAGCCTGGCTAATGGCCACGACCTGATCAACCCGCTGATATTTGTAGCGGGTAAACCACCCCTTTAACGCAAAAGCCACCCGACGCGAATACACCACCGGGCGCCGATGAAGCGGGCGGGTCAACACTGCCCAGCTCAGCATATGGCCGGTTTGCGGGTGCAGAATGTCGTAACTCTCGCCATGTATGGCCAGAAACGCCAGCACACCCGCGACGTTGTTGCATGGGTGCACCACAAAACCATCGGCGCGGGCGCGTTCTGCCATCTTGCCACCCGCACGACAGAGGATTTCGACCTCATGCCCGGCAGCACGAAACTGCTGCATCGACAAAAAGGTTTGTCGTTCACCGCCCCGCCAACCTGCCTCAAAATCCAGTTCCAGAATCTTCATGCGCGATTTTGCCGGTTCAGTTGTGCCAGTTTGGCGTAGCGATAAAAGTTGCCGACGCCTGCCGTCACCGCAAGCAAAAAGCCTTCCCGGCCGTCCATAAAGCCGCGACGCAGCAGGTAAATACGGATGAAGGTCCAGAAACCACGCAACAACGCACCCATCAGGGAGCTACGCTTGCCCCGGGCGTACATGGCTTGTGCGGCGTCGGTGGAATAACGGTTCATCTTGATGAGCGCGCTTTCCAGGTCTGGATAGGTGTAGTGCTCAAACCAGGCCGTGAGCATGCCTTTAGGCCCAGTGAATTCCACCCGTTCGTGAACCGGCACCTCGGTAAAGCGGCCCACACCACGCTTGAACAGGCGCAATACCGGATCCGGCCACCAGCCGCTATGGCGGATAAAACGGCCGCAGTAGCTGGAAAGCCGGGGGATTTCATATGCGTCAAATTGGGGCGCGGCCAATACCTGGCGGATTTCTGCGGCCAGCGCGGGCGTGACGCGCTCGTCGGCATCAATCGACAACACCCAGTGGCCATCAGCCAGATCCAGAGCGCGGTTTTTCTGCGGACCAAAGCCGGGCCAGTCGGTTTCGAGCACCGTGGCGCCTAATTCTCTCGCCAGAGCAACGGTACCGTCCGTACTACCGGAATCGACAACGACAATCTGGTCGGCAAACGCGATAGATTCAATACAGGCCCGCAGATTGGCGGCCTCATTTTTGGTGATCAGAATGACCGAAAGACGCATGGATCAAGACTCAACGACAAAGGCGGCATCATCACAATGCCCGTTGCCAGGCTGGCAAACGGTGGTCACTTAACGCCGCGTACGGCAAAAGGTTAACCACGCAGGCAGACGCGGCACAGGTATTGTGACGGCCATGACACTGCAAGATGCCGGACAAAAGAGCGCGCATGGTGAAAAAGGTCTTCGTCTGAAATATCTGGTTATGTCAAATACTGGAGGCCGATTCTAACAGGTCTGGCCGCTTCGCCCTGGCCGTTGGGCCGGGAATGTAAAAAGCCCCAACAGATGGGGCTTTTTACGGGGCCGGTGGTCAGCCGCAGTGGGTGAGCCACCGGCAAACAGGTGTACATGCCAACCCGCTGCGGCCGGTTCAATGTACTTCGCCAGCAGGGGTCCAGCCATCGGCCGGGTTGAACACCCGCGTGCCACGGGCAATTTTATCGGTCGATGGCCCCAGATTGGCCTCGTACACCACGCCATCCTGATTGACCATAAAACTCATGATGCCGCTTTTGCCATAGCTGGCCGGCCAGGCAATCAGCGCAAAGCCATCTACCATCCGGCCCGCTTTCACATAGTTTTTGGCACCGCCCTGCGCCGCGTCACCCTGCGCGGTCAGAATGCGGTACAGATAACCATGATAGGGCTGACCGGGCTTGGCTTCGGCAAACCGGGCGCCCAGCGGGCTGGGGTCTTCTCCGGGCTGGGTGGGCCAGTACAGACCATCCTTTTTGCCAGGCAGAGACAACAAACGCTGCGCATAGGCCGCTGCGCCCTGGCTTTGCGCCCAGTTCCAGTAATCCCGTTGCGCATCCGTGTACGCCAGCACTACCTGGATGGTGTTGAGTTCGTTGCGCCCGATATAGCGCAAGCGCATTTCCTGCGCGCCAGCGTGGGTATCAAATGCCCAACCCTCCTTTTGGCGAACGATGGGTATTGGCAAGGTCCAGCCAGCAGTGCCGGCAGAGAGCATGGCGGTCTGCTCATCGACGGTCACAATCTCGTGCGCCTGGGCCCAGGCTGCCAGAAACCGGGTGATGTCTTCCGGTGCCACGCCACCCGTGGGAATAAAACTGCGGTAGTCGCTGCCCAGAATGGTTTTGAGCGCATCGTCGTCATGGGTGGCGATGCTATCGACCAGCGCATCCGCCGCCGCATCAGGCGTCGGAAATACCCGTGGCGCGGTCGCCGCCATGGCGCTCATCGAAACGCACAGGGCAATCTGAACCAGCACTGCCTTGATCAATCCGCTTGCGTGCATGATCAGTCCTCTTTGTTCAACGGCCACGGCCGCCGCTGCGCGCTGGGCGGTTTACGGAACTGCGGCCAGATGAGCCGCCCCGGTTAAAGCTGCCGCCGCTGGGTCGACTGGTCCCCTGCATGCGTTGCTGCGAGTGATTGCTTTCACGCCCGCGCGCGGATTCGTTGCGGGCTTGCCGATCATTGACGCCGCTGAGTGCGTTGTCACGCGTGGCGCCTTCACCCCGGGCGCGGTTGCTGTTATCCCGCACGCCTTGATTACCCGCACCGCCACGATTGCGATCCATCTGCCCGGCCTGCGCGCCGCCTGTGCGGTGGCCCGGACTGCTGATGCCCCGGTTTTCCATGGTCTGTTCGGCCTGCCGACGGCTGTTTTCCCGATTGTCGCGATTGGGCGTACCACGGTTATTGACGTCCCGCGTGCCCGCGCCCGTATCGCGGCCACGGAATTGTTCGCGTTGATTGGTGTTGAAATCTTGCTGGCGACGGTTACGCTCTGCCGAACCACCACGGTAATCCGACGTGCGATGCCCCGGATCGTGCTTCCAGGAAGAGCGATCCCCGCCCCCTTCGATCTTGCGGTTCACGTTGATGTTGTTGTACTTGTTCACGTTGATATTGACGTTGTGCGAGCCCCAATTGCAGCCGCCCCACAGCGCATTACCCACGGCAATCCCGACACCCCAGGCAACCCCGGTCATCACCGCGGCGGAGAACCAGTAGCCCGGCGGAGGCGGATAGTAATAAGGCGGATAGGTTGGGTAGGCCCAGGCGCCATACACCACCGTCGGGTTATAAGTGGGCACGTACACCACATCCGGCTTGGCGGGCTCAACGACGATGACCTGGGTATTGCTGCCAGATGCCGGCTGCGTGGTGACGTTGACCTGGTCGTTTGATTTCAGATTGCCGGCCTGTTGTGCCTGACCCCGCAAACGTTGCACGGCATCCATGACATCTGCGGTCTGGCTCAGGAACGCGTCACCCATGTCCTTGACCCATTTGGGCTGCCCACCCAGGGTGATCAACACTTCCGGGAAGGCCACCATGGAGGCCACTGACGGGTCCCAGTTCTGCGCCTCGACCTGTTTGACTGCATCGTCACCTTTGGCATCCGGATGGGCCTTGGACCACTGATAGGCTTTTTCAAACTCATCCGGGTAGGTAGTCGCCATCAGTAACTGCGACAGCAATGAATCGGGATAGAGCGCAATAGGCGCAACCAGTTGATCCAGTTGGGCCTTGGTCAATGGCGTATCTC
>JASLES010000484.1 GCA_030151005.1 Silvimonas sp. | reverse complement strand
TTACCGCCCGCGCACAACCAGCCCAGTCGGGCCGCGCCCAGCGCCCCGCCCGCCTCGCCGCCATGATGAGTGACGATACGAAGGTGAAGCACGTCCGCAATCAGCTGCGCCCAGTACGGACTGCGGGCGCCACCGCCCATGAGCGAGAGTGTATCGACCGTTGTACCGGCCGCGCGCAAGGCGTCGAGCCCGTCTTTGAGCGCAAACGTCACACCTTCCAGCACGGAGTACCCCAGCATGGCCCGATCCGTCGCATGGGTCATGCCGTGAAACACGCCCTGCGCAAACGGATCGTTATGCGGCGTGCGCTCTCCGGACAGATACGGCAAGAACACGGGCGATTGGTCCAGCATGTCGAGCGACAAGGCGGCGACTTCCGGCAGCAACGTGGCTTCATCGGTACCGGTTAGCCGGCATAACCAGCGCAGGCAACTGGCCGCAGAGAGCACCACACTCATCTGGTGCCAGCGATTGGGCAAGGCATGACAGAACGCATGTACCGCAGACGCCGGGTTAGGCCGAAACCGGTCGTTCACCACAAACATCACGCCTGACGTCCCCAGCGAGATAAACCCGTCGCCCGGCACCGTGGCCCCAATGCCCACGGCGCTGGCTGCGTTATCGCCACCGCCGCCCGCCACCATCCCACCCGTAGACAAGCCCCAGCGCGCCGCCAGTTCCGGGCGCAGAAAACCGGACACCGCGTCACCTTCCACCAGCTTGGGCATGTGCGCACGGGTGAGGCCGGTGGCGGCCAGCAGCACATCGGACCAATCCCGTTTGGCGACATCCAGCCACAGCGTTCCGGCGGCATCGGATGGGTCTGACGCCTTCTCGCCAGTCAATTTGAGCCGCAACCAGTCTTTGGGTAACAGCACAGTGGCGGTTCTGGCGTAGATGTCGGGCTCGTGGCGGCGCAGCCACAACAATTTGGGTGCGGTAAAACCTGGCATGGCCAGATTGCCTGCGATCTCATGCAGATCTGGCGCCAGTTCTGTGAGTTCACGGCATTCATCTGCCGCCCGCATGTCGTTCCACAAAATGGCCGGGCGCAGCACTTTGTCGGCGGCATCCAGCACCACTGCGCCATGCATCTGACCAGACAAACCAATAGCGCGGACCTCGGCAAACTGCGCCGGGTGGGCAGCGCGCAGTTTGTCGATGGCGTCGACGGTTGCATCCCACCACGCGGCCGGGTCTTGTTCTGACCAGCGCGGGTGGGGCCGGCTGACGGTGAGCGTCGTGCCGGCGGTGGCGACGATGTTGTTGCGGCCATCAAGCAGCACCACCTTGACTTCAGAAGTGCCCAGATCAATGCCGAGATACATAACTTCTCCTGTGTGCGGCTTTACTGCGTCGCCAGCCAGCCATTCACCCGTTCTACTGACTCACGCATCAGCACCACAAACTCCGGTTTGCCGGCAATGGCGCCCCACAGCATGGGGTCAGCACAAAATGCGGCAATCGGGTCTGCGGCGGCCAGCATGGCGCGGGTGGCATTGGCATCCAGAATGCCGTCTTGATATTCATATGGCAACTTGCCGTCTGCCCAGCGCTGCAGGAACACGTAAAACAGCGCCGGCAACATGGCCGTTGCCGCTGGAAGCGCCCCACGCTTGAAACACTCGTTCAGCGTGGGCGCGATAAACCCCGGAATCTTGGAGAACCCATCTGCCGCAACGCGCTGGTTGCTGTCCTGAATACTCGGGTTACCAAAGCGGTCCAGCACCACATCCCGGTATTTGCCCAGATCAATCGGGCTGGGCGAGAGGCACGGGATAACGTCTTCGGTCACATAAGCGTAGGCCATCTGCCGGATTGAGGGCACGTGCGTGCCTTCATGGATATACGTCAGCCCGATCAAGGTACCCGCCCAGGCAATGCAGCTATGGCTGGCGTTCAGGATGCGGATTTTCGCTTCCTCGTACGGGAGTACGGATTCGACCATCTCTACGCCCACATTTTCCAGCGCGGGCCGGCCGGCAATGAAGTGGTCTTCTACCACCCACTGGATAAAACTCTCCCCCATGACCGGCACTTCATCATCAAACCCGGTGGCCGCTTTCACCCGCTCGCGCACAGCGGGCACCGGGCGCGGAGTAATCCGGTCAACCATGCAATTAGGGCTGGCCGTGTTGACGGTGACCCACGCTGCCAGGTCACTTTCGCCGCGCAGCGCCAGAAACTGCAGCATGCCGTCACGAAAGCGTTCGCCGTTGTGGCGCAGGTTGTCGCAATTGAGTAGCGTCACCGGGCCATGATTGGCCGCGCGACGTTGACTCAGAACAGCATGCAGCGCGCCGTAAATCGTGCGCTTCTCGCCCTTAAGGTCTGCCGCCAGATCCGGGTTGGCGACATCCAGTTTGAAGTGCTGGTCCAGGTAATACCCGGCCTCGGTAACGGTAAACGAGATCACGCGGGTGTGTTCTGCTGCGCCAACCTCAACCAGCGCGGCCAGTTGGGCATCCCACGGTACGATCTTGCTGATGGAGCGCACGGTTTCATACTCATGCACGCCTTCCGGGGTGATGGTTTCCAGCGTGTACTCGCCCTTTTGCC
>JASLES010000474.1 GCA_030151005.1 Silvimonas sp. | reverse complement strand
TTTACTACGTGATTCTGGTGCTGGCGCTGCAAACCAATGTGATTTTCTCGCGCTTGCGGCGCCTGACCGTGGGCATGGCGTGGGAAGCCGTGCGGGAAGACGAACTGGCTTGCAAGGCGCTGGGCATCAATGTCACCGGGGTGAAACTGTCGGCCTACGCCATTGGCGCCATGCTGGGTGGTTTTGCCGGTGTGTTTTTCGCCGCGCGGCAGGGGTTCATCTCGCCCGAAAGCTTCGTGTTTTCAGAATCTGCCACCATCCTGGCCATTGTGGTGCTGGGCGGGCGTGGCAGTCAGTTGGGGGTTGTGTTTGCGGCCCTGTTGCTGGTGGTGCTGCCGGAGTTGGGGCGTGATTTTTCGGATTACCGCATGCTGCTGTTTGGTGCCGCCATGGTGTTGATCATGGTGTGGCGTCCCGGCGGTCTGGTGGCGCGTCGGGAACCCACCATCCAGATTGACACCGCCGTCGTGCAAGGAGCGACGCCATGACAAACACGCCGCTGCTGGAAGTCAACCACCTGACCATGCGCTTTGGTGGCCTCACCGCGCTGGATGATCTCTCGCTGGCCGTACCGGCTGGCAAAGTGACATCCATCATCGGGCCCAATGGCGCGGGCAAAACCACCTTCTTCAATTGCCTGACCGGATTCTACAAACCCACGGTGGGCGATGTGGTTATGCGTCACCCGCAACACGGCAAGCTGGTGCTCAACCACCTGGCGACACATCGCGTGGCGCGGCATGCCGGCGTGGTCCGCACGTTCCAGAATATCCGCTTGTTCCCCAGCATGACGGTGCTGGAGAACCTGATGGTGGCCCAGTACAACGCGTTGCAGCATGCCTCACGCTTTTCGCTGGCGGGTTTGCTGGGCTTGTCGGGCTATCGGCAGGCCAAAGAGGAGGCACTGGCCAAAGCCACCACCTGGCTGGAGAGGCTGGGGCTGATTGATCGTGCCAATGTGGCGGCGGGCAATCTCTCTTACGGCACGCAGCGCCGTATTGAAATTGCCCGTGCGCTGTGTGTGGATCCGCTTCTGTTGTGTCTGGACGAGCCCGCGGCGGGGCTGAACCCGCGGGAGTCTGCCGAACTCAACGAACTGTTGTTGTATCTCTCGCGCGAGCACAACAAAGGTATTTTGTTGATTGAGCACGATATGAACGTGGTGATGCGCGTGTCGGACCAGATTTGCGTGCTGAACTTTGGTCACAAGATTGCCGAAGGGACACCGCAAGAAATCCAGCAAGACCCGAATGTGATCAAGGCCTATCTGGGCGAAGAAGACATCGAAGAGGCCAGCGCATGAGCATGTTGACGATGACGGGCGTGCACGCCCATTACGGCGCCATTCACGCGCTGCGCGGCGTTGATCTGGCAGTTGAGCAGGGCGAGATCGTGACGCTGATCGGGGCCAATGGTGCGGGTAAATCCACCCTGATGATGACGCTGTTTGGTCAGCCTAAAGCTTCTGAAGGCAGCATCCAGTTTCAGGGGCAGAATCTTCTGAAAGTGCCGACGCACCAGATTGCCCGGCAGGGCATTGCACTGGTACCAGAAGGCCGGCGGATTTTCCAGCGCATGACGGTGCTGGAGAACCTGCAAATGGGCAGTACCTTTGCGGACCCGGCGCATTACCAGGATGATCTGAAACGCATGTACCAGATGTTCCCGATTCTGGAACAACGCCTGACGCAGCGCGCCGGCACGCTTTCGGGTGGCGAGCAGCAAATGCTGGCCATTGCCCGCGCACTCATGAGCCGGCCACAACTGCTGCTGCTCGATGAGCCCTCGTTGGGGCTGGCACCGATCTATATCCGCCAGGTGTTCCGTATCATCAAGGAACTCAATGAGGCCTGGGGTATGACCATTTTGCTGGTCGAGCAGAACGCCCACCATGCCTTGCGGGTTGCACATCGGGGCTACGTGCTGCAGCATGGCGCGATTGTGCTGGCGGGCACCGGCAAAGCCTTGCTGGAAAACCCCCAGGTACGCGCTGCCTATCTGGAAAGCGGGGCGCACGCATAAACCGCCCTTACATCATCAATAGATCTGCGCCGAGGCCGGCGGCGAGTTCGTTCCGACTCTGCCGCCGTTTACTCTTGCGTGGCTGACCAACCCGCCCTGACCGATCCCGTACCTATGACGTTCAACCGCTATACCCTGTTCCTGATTGTTTCCATGGCCCTGGTCGGGAGTAATGTGGGGATCGGCAAATCTATCGTGATGGTCGTGCCGGTCATGTTGTTTGCGCTGTTGCGCTTTATTGTCGGTGTGGGCATTTTGCTGCCGCGCTATCGCTTGAGCCGGATGCGGCAGGTCAACCGCAAGCAATGGTTGGGCCTGTTTCTGCAAGCCTTGTTTGGGACGTTCCTGTTTACCCTGTTGATGCTCAGTGGCGTGCAGCGCACTACGGCATTGGCGGCGGGCGTGATTACCAGCACCATTCCGGCAGTGGTGTTGATCCTGTCGTGGATTTTCCTGCGGGAACACCTCGGACGCCGTGCGGTGGTTGCGGTGGGGCTGGCGGTACTGGGCATGGTGATCATCAATGTCACCCGCTCTGGCAGTGGCGGCAGTGGGTCGCTCACTGGCAACCTGATGGTGGCTGGGGCAGTGGTGTGTGAATCCATCTACGTGATCTTGTCGCGCCGGCTCACCCAGTCTTTACCGGCGATTGATATCTGCGCCTACACCCATCTGATTGGTCTGATGCTGATGCTGCCGCTGGGGCTGCCGGCATTGATCCACTTTGACCTGCGCAGTGTGGATGCGGGCACCTGGTTGCTGGTGTTCTGGTACGGTCTCGCCGCCAGCGTGTTGTCTTTCTGGCTATGGATGAAGGGCATCCGGCATATTCCGGCACAAAAAGCCGGCGTATTCACGGCGGCATTGCCGGTGGCGGCAGTGAGCTATGCGGTGTTGTTCCTGCATGAACAGCCCATGCTGGCCCACGCGATTGCGCTGGTGTGTGTGTTGGCGGCAATTTTTCTGGTGAGCTGGCAAGAGCCGGAATCGCCGGTAGCCAAAGCGCCGCCGCTGACATGATGGGTGTGCTGCCTGATATGCCTCACTGTGGCGAGGGCTCTTCGTTCAGGCACACAAAAGCAGAGATGTAATTGAGGGTCGGCGCGCCGTTGACGCCAATACCCGGCTTGGGCAGAAAGCCGGCATCGGGAAACATGCTGGCAATGCGCATGACCGCTTTGCGTTCCATATTGGCTTCAATCGGGATGGGCTTGCCGTTGGCGTAAAAACCGTCATAACGCATGATGTTGCGGTGAACCCGATACCCGGCCTCGTTGTTTTTTTCCTCGGTCAATTGCTTGAGTTGAATCCGCCCCAGCCCCAACTCGCCGCGCTGTTCGTTCAGTTGTTCGGCAATGCTTTTGGCCTGCGCAAACCGCGTTTGTTCGCCATTCCCGGCGCACCACAACACATCCAGCCGCACATTGCGTTTATCCAGATCTTCTTTGGTCTCTGCGTGTACCTCGTACAGCTTGGGCAATGTGCCGGTG
>JASLES010000425.1 GCA_030151005.1 Silvimonas sp. | reverse complement strand
AATACAGAGCAGTGCGGACAGGGTACCGGTTCTGGCTTTTTGCATTTTTTCCTCCGGTAAAGCGGTATTGGGGGCAGAGTCGCTTAAGGCGGAGGAAACGTTATGTTTTAACGTTATGTAGCGTCAATTGCATAACTACATCGTAACGTGGCCATACGGATGAACGGCGGGTTATGAAAGTCGTTTTGTTGCATTCATTTTTTATCAATCATCTGAAATTAAAAGACTTTATCTTGGAATTTGAAAATATTGATGCTCCGCACCATGGTGTAGAAGGTGTCATGTGATTTGATGCTTATAACGTAGTTTGTAACGTATACTCAATGACGTGTAAAAACCCACCAGTCGGGGCGTTTTATGAGCAAGAATGATATCTCTTTGATGGCGATTGCCAACGCCGCCGGGGTATCGCAAATGACGGTTTCGCGGGCCTTGTCCAACAAACCGGGCGTGTCGCGTGAACGGCGGGAAGAGATTTTGCGGCTTGCCGCAGAGATGGGTTATGTGGTCAACCGCACGGCGCAAAAATCCTCCAGCCGGCGTAGCCATGTCATTGGTCTTGTCACTGCAGAACTGCACAACCCGTTTGTGAGTGAACTGGTGGCGGGCGTAGGCCGCGCGGCCCGCACGGCTGGTTACGAGTTGCTGGTGTACTCGCTGGTTGAGCCCGACCAGCCGCCGCTGCCGCGTGTGATCAAACTGATGCAGCAAGTCATTGACGGCATCATTGCGCTCTTGCCTTATGAGCACAGTTATCTGGAAGTACTGGCCGATGCGCGTGTGCCCATCATCACGGTCGATCAGTACGGGCGTTTTGTGCGCTTTCCATCCATTGCCGCAGATAGTTATGCGGGCGCGTGCATGGCGGTGCGGCATTTACTGGGGCTGGGGCACAGGCGCATTGCCTTTCTGACTGGCGATGAGCGCCTGGCTTCTGCGCAGGATCGGCACCGCGCGTATCTGAATACCCTGACCCAGGCGGGCATTGCGATAGACCCGCAGTTGATCATCCCGGGCAATTATTCCTTGTCTCGCGGGCAGAGCGCGGTGAAAACCTTGCTGGCATTGCCAGACCGGCCAACCGCCGTATTTGCTGCCAACGACATGAGCGCAATCGGGGTGGTGGCGGGGCTGCGCGAAGCGGGCTTGCGCTTGCCGGACGAAATGTCGGTGATCGGTTTTGACGATATCCCCGGTGCAGCGCAATGCCATCCGGCGTTGACCACCATCCGCCAACCCATCCAGCAAATGGGGCGCTCAGCCGTGAATACGTTGCTGGCGCTGATCGCCGGGCTGGAAGCGGCATCGCCGCAGATTGTGCTGCCGACTGAGCTGGTGGTGCGGGCCTCGACTGGCGTGCCGCGCGGGATGTGAACCAGGGGGGTAGCCCGGTTACCGGTGTTGTTCTTCCGCCCGCAGCGTCAACACCTGCACACCGTTGCGGGTGACTGCAACCGTATGCTCAAACTGCGCAGATAACTGGCCATCACGCGTCACCACCGTCCAGCCGTCTGCTTCGGTGCGCACGGTGCGCTTGCCCTGGTTGAGCATGGGTTCAATGGTAAACACCATGCCCTCGCGCAGCGTTAGTCCGGTTTTGGGTTGGCCCCAATGCAGCACTTGCGGGTCTTCGTGCATTTCCCGGCCAATGCCGTGGCCGCAGTATTCGCGTACCACTGCATACCCGTTCTGGCGGGCATGCCGCTCAATGGCATGGCCTACATCGCCCAGCGTGGCACCGGGGCGCACGGTGTTGATGCCTTTCCACATGGCGTCGTAGGTGACTTCAACAAGGCGGCGGGCCAGCGGCGCAACGTCACCAACCAGATAGGTCTTGCTGGAGTCTGCGATATAGCCGTTCTTCTCTAGCGTGATATCAAAATTCACGATATCCCCGCTCTGCAGCAGTTCGGTCGCAGAGGGCACACCATGACAAACCACGTTGTTGCGCGACGCGTTGAGCGCATAGGCATAGCCATACTGACCCTTGCTGGCGGGGCGGGCTTTCAGTTCTTGCACGATAAATTGATCGACCAGGTCGTTGACCTGCATGGTCGACATGCCCATCAGATCCAGCGCATCCAGGTAGCCAAATACGCTGGCCAACAAGCGGCCAGACTCGGCCATCAGCGCGATTTCTTCGGGGCGTTTGGTCATGCCGGGGTCACTTTGAGCGCTTGCGTGCCAATGCCGGCGGCGCGTAATTCCTGTGCGACGATCTCGTTAAAACTTTGGGTCGGGTTCATTTCGCACAGCATGCCGATCTTGATCCAGAAGGCGGCCTGCGCGTTGATGGAACGGCACGACACCGCACTGGCTTTGCGCAACTGGTCGTGCAGGTCGTCTTCAATGTTCACAATGCCCATGTTATGTCCTGTGTATACGGTTTATATATGAATCATATATTCCGTGTATGGGGCAGGGCAACCTTCTTTTGTGGCATACGGCGCGCTACCCAAGAAAAAAGCCCGGCATGATGGCCGGGCTTTTATTTGCTTGCGCATGGGGCGTTACGCCAGATTGATGACCGCTGGCAACGCACCGCCGGCAAGCGTCACCGCGCTGCCCAGTGCTGTGTCACTCACGGTGATGCCCGCCGCTGACTCACCCGCCTTCAGGTTACGCAGCACCAGTCGGATCACCTCCAGCTTGCCGGATTGCTGCACACGCAATTGCTGGCCTGCACGGGTCACGGTCACGGTGCTGATTTCAGTGCCGGTCAGGTCACGCAGTGTGGCGCTTGCGCTGGCGTTGTCATCCAGCGCAAACAAATGCAATTCGTGCTCGGCGGCGTAATCGTAATCCGGGCGCTGATCATTGCGCCCCAGCGCCAGCAGCGTGTTCGGGCGCACATACAGTGGCAGACTCATAAAGCCATGCTGCTCGCGGTGCCAACGTCCGCCTTGCGCTTCTGCGTTGCTGAACAGATGGGTCCAGCGACCTTCTGGCAAGTAGAAATCCACGTTGCCGACAGCGTTGAACACGGGTGCCACCAGCAGTGCATCGCCCAGCATGTACTGGCGATCCAGATAATCACACGCGGGGTCTTGCGGGAACTCCAGCATCATGGCGCGCAGTGTTGGCACGCCTTGCGTGGCCTGGACGGAGGCATCGTACAGATACGGCATCAGGCGGGATTTCCACTCGGTGAAGTGGCGCACCACGTCCACGGCTTCATCATCAAACAACCAGGGTACCCGATAAGATTTGCTGCCATGCAGCCGGCTGTGGCTGGATAGCAAGCCAAACACGGACCAGCGCTTGTAGACATCGGCCGGAGCGGTGTTCTCGAACCCGCTGATATCGTGGCTCCAGAACCCGAAGCCGGACAACCCCAATGACAAGCCGCCACGCAGGGTTTCTGCCATGGATTCATACGTCGCGCTGCAATCGCCGCCCCAATGCACCGGCAATTGCTGGCTGCCAGCGGTGCCGGAGCGGGCAAACACCACGGCGTCACCGACACCGCGTTTTTCTACCAGCACATCAAATACCACCTTGTTGTACAGGTAGCTGTAGTAGTTGTGCATTTTCTGCGGATCAGAACCGTCGTGATACACCACGTCGGTGGGAATGCGCTCGCCAAAGTCGGTCTTGAAGCAATCCACACCCATATCCAGCAGGCGGCGCAGATGGCCGGCATACCACTCACATGCGGCCGGGTTGGTGAAGTCCACAATGCCCTGGCCGGGTTGCCAGCGGTTCCATTGCCACACGTCGCCATTCGGGCGGGTCAGCAAATAACCCTTGGCCATACCTTCGGCAAACAGCGGCGACGGTTGCGCAATGTACGGGTTGATCCACACGCAAATTTTCAGCCCGCGTGCTTTCAGGCGTTTGAGCATACCTTCCGGATCGGGGAAAGTTTCTTTGTTCCAGGTGAAGTCACACCAATGAAAAGCCTTCATCCAGAAGCAGTCAAAGTGGAACACGTGCAGCGGGATATTGCGTTCTGCCATGCCATCAATGAAATGGTTGACCGTGCCTTCGTCGTAATCGGTGGTGAATGACGTGGTCAGCCACAAGCCAAATGACCAGGCAGGCGGCAGGGCGGGGCGGCCGGTCAGGGCGGTGTAGCGGTCCAGCACCTGCTTGGGAGTCGGGCCATCAATGACAAAATATTCCAGCGCCTGGCCGGCTACGCTGAATTGCACCTTGGCGACTTTCTCGCTGGCCACTTCAAAGCTGACGTTTTCCGGATGATTTACAAAGACGCCGTAGCCGCGGTTGGTCAGGTAGAACGGTACGTTTTTGTAGGCTTGTTCGGTGCTGGTACCGCCGTCGCGGTTCCAGGTGTCGATCACTTGACCATTCTTCACAAAGGCCGTGAAGCGCTCGCCCAGACCGTAGACGTTCTCGCCCACGGAGAGATCCAGCCGCTCGAACATATACGGCGCACCGCCCTCATTGGTGTCGATGACCTGGCCGCTGGCGCGAAAGCCGCTGCCGGTGATGCGCTCGCCAGCGCGTAAAAAGTCGATGGCCCAATCGCCGGTTTTGGCAATGCGCACGGTCAAGTTGCCGCTAGTGAGCGTGGCAGCTTCAGGGGTATTGGTGATGTTGACCGAATGCGACTCGCGCTTGATTTCAAAGTGCGGGCCTTTGTTGGCGGTACCCTGGAAGTGTTCCAGTTTGATGCCAATCACGCCCGGCAGCGGTGAATGCACGCGCAGGGTGATCAGGCCGGTATCCAGCTGATACGCGCGAGAGGTCACGTCACGAGGGGCGGCGTAGATCAGCAGTTCGTCGCCCAGGATGTCGACACTGTGGACTTGTACTGCGTAGGTCAGGTTAAGGCCGTCGCGGATGAGCCAGTTGCCGTCACTGATTTTCATGGATGTCTTCCGTTTTGTGTGTCTGGTGTTTTGTCCGGAAACGTTTCCGGTTCAAGGTTTAGTTTTGGCAAGCGCTCCATGTAGCCCGGATGAAGTGCAGCGAGAATCCGGGGTTGCTGACTCGAACAAGAACTTGCCAGCATTGCCACCCCGGATTCCCAGTCTTGCGGCTTTCATCCGGGCTACGGGCTGATCTTTTTCACTGACTCGTCATTCCCGCGGAAGCGGGAATCCAGTTGGCCGCCGAAGGCGGCCCTTGCCAGCAAGAAACTGGATTTAAATCGCCTTCTCAGTCTCGCGATCAAACAAATGCAGATTGGCCGTATCAATAAACAGATTCACCTTGTCCCCCGCGACCACCGGCGCCTTGCCACCGTGGGTGATCAGCATGGGGGCGTCCTTGCCGCCTTCGGGCTGGACTTCGATAAACGTCATCGAACCGGTGCTTTCCACGTTGTCCACCTGGCAGCGCAAGATCTGGCCGTTGCCTTCCAGTTGCAGGTGTTCTGGCCGCATGCCCAGCCACACCGGCCGGCCCACTGGCAAGTCGCGGCCAATGTCCAGGGTGTGGTTGCTGCCAAATTGCACGCTGCGACCATTGGCGCCAATGCGGCCTTCAATGAAATTCATGGCGGGTGAGCCAATAAACCCGGCGACAAATTTGTTGGCAGGGCGGTCGTACAGATCCAGCGGTTTGCCTTGCTGCTCGACCTGGCCGGCGCGCAGCACGACCACGTGATCGGCCATGGTCATGGCTTCGACCTGATCGTGCGTGACGTAGACGGAGGTTGCGCTCAGGCGGTTGTGCAGCTTGCGGATTTCCGAGCGCATATGCACCCGCAAGGCGGCGTCCAGGTTAGAGAGCGGCTCGTCAAACAAGAACACCTTGGGGTTGCGCACAATGGCGCGCCCCATGGCCACGCGCTGGCGCTGACCACCCGAGAGCTGGCGCGGCATGCGTTCCAGCAGATGGGTCAGGCCCAGTGTTTGTGCAACATTGTTGATGCTGTCTTTGATGACTTGTGGCGCGCTGCGTTTCAGGCGCAACGAATACGACATGTTCTTTTCGATATTCATGTGCGGGTAGAGCGCGTAACTCTGGAACACCATGGCGACATCGCGCTTGCGCGGCGGGGTTTTGTTGACCACGTTGCCATCAATTTTCAGCGTGCCGCCGGTGATTTGTTCCAGCCCGGCAATCGTGCGCAAGAGGGTGGATTTGCCGCAGCCAGACGGGCCGATCAATGCCACAAACTGGCCTTCCGGCACGGCAATGTTGACGTCCTTAAGGATTTCAACCGGCCCGTAGGCTTTGTACAAATGTTCGATTTCAATACGATTCATGATCTTTGATTCCGTGCACGATGCGGGCAGAGAAAATGTTTGGGCTTCACTTAAGCGCTCCAGCAGTCAGGCCGGCAACAATGCGCCGCTGCAGCAACATGAAGGCAATCAGGATGGGGGTCACGAATACGGCCGAGTAGGTCATGATCCCGATCCAGTCAATTTTGGTGGCGCCAATAAAGGCAGACAGCCCCACGGTGGCAGTCTGGTACTGGTCATCCAGAATGAGTGATCGGGCGTAGACGTATTCGCCAAACGACTGCAAAAACACCAGGATGGCCGTGACCAGAATGCCGTTCACTGCCAACGGCAAGATCACGCCGAAGAATGCGCGGGCAGGGGAGGCGCCATCGACCAGCGCGGCATCGCGCAACTCACGCGGAATCTGCACAAAACTGGCACGGCACAGCACGATGTAGAACGGCAGCGTCTTGGTGATCTGCGCAATCACCACCGCCAGGCGCGGTGTTTCCAGCAAGCCAAGGCCTTTGAAGGCCGTGAAAATGGGCGTCACCATCAAGCTCGATGGCAGCGCTTGCAAGACCAATACGGCAAAGATGGCCAGGCTGGTCCAGCGGTTTTGCACACTGGCCAGCGCATAAGCCGCGCCGGTGCCGACAAAAACGGTCACCGCGGTGGTACCGCAAGCAATGATGAACGAGTTCCACAAGAACTTGCCCATGCCGCGTTCGGTAAACACTTGCCAGATGTGAGACTCGGCATGCGCTGGCCAGAACGTGGGCGGGGACTGGAACATTTCCGCCGCGCTTTTGAAGACGGTGATGTACATCCAGTACAGCGGAAACAGATAGATCGCGGTGACGATGAGCGCGATCACAAACAACACATAGCGCTTCATTACACCATCCTCTCGCTGCGGGTAGAACGTACGTAAAACACGGCAATGATCAGCACCAGCACCAGCATGAGCGTGGCGACGGCAGAGCCCGCAGACACTTCAAAGGTCTGGAACGACAACTGCCACGACCAGTACTGCGCCACTTGCGACGAGTTGGCCGGGCCACCCTGGGTGAGTGCGGCAATCAGATCAAACTGCTGCATGGTCATGATGGCACCCAGCGAAATGACGGCCCCCAGTGTGGCCTTCATCATGGGCAGGGTGATGCCAAAGAAGCGCTGGAACGCATTGGCGCCATCCAGTTCTGCGGCTTCGTACAAGTCCGCCGGAATGGCGGCCAGGCCCACCGACAACAACAACATATTGAACGGCACGCCCAACCACACGTTGGCAATGATCACGGCGAAGAGCGAATAGCTGGGGTCCGACAGCCAGAAGATGCGTTCGTGCATCAGGCCAGAGGTCAGTAACAGGTGGTTGAGCACGCCAAAGTCGCCAGCGAACAGCAGTTTCCAGATCACCCCGACCACAAGACCAGGCATGATCCAGCCCGCCAGAAACAAGCCGCGCATAAAGCTGGCCAGCGGGAAATCCTGCGCGAACAACACCGCCAGCAAAAAGCCGATGACAACCTGAAAGGTGAGGGAGAGCCCCACGAACAACAGCGTGTTGATCAGCACCTGATGCATTTCAGGGCGGCTGAAAATGTCACGGTAGTTGGCAAGGCCCGCAAACGGGCGCAAGAGCGTGGCGGGTTCCATCAGATCAACCTGCTGGAACGACAACATGATGTTGTACAGCAGTGGCAGGCCGGCAAAGATCAGCAGATATAACAGCGCGAACACGGCCAGCGCGATTTCGAAACCACTTCTTTGTTCAAAGTGGCTCAGGAATTTTTTCATGGGTTGCCCCGAATTACGTAGCTACCGGTGGGGTAGCAAGGCAGACAGCTGCCAGAAAAAAACGGTCGGGCGTGGACGACACCCGACCGTAAGAGGAGTTACTTCTTGATCGATTGCACAGTCTGGTAAGCCGTGTTCATGGCCTGATCCGGCTTGGCCTGATGCGTCAGTACCGATTGCACAGCGGTAGAAATCGCCTTGGACACTTTCGGCCATTCCGGATTCGGGCCACGCGGACGGGCATACTGCATTTGCTCGTTGAACGTCTTGTAGGCATCAGGCCACTTCGGGTTGGTAGTGACTGTGTCTTTGGACGGCGGCAGCATGCCAAACTCGTTCCAGTTGCGGCCACGCTGGGAGTACATGTATTCCAGGAACTCAAACGCGGTTTGCGGATTCTTGGCCGTGCGCAAAATGGCATGGCTTTGCTCGCCCAGCGCGGAAGCCCGTACGCCACCGGCTTTTTCAGTCGGCAACAGGGCTACGCGCCACTTGAACTTGGCCCCTTTTTCTACCGCCGGCAGTTCCCACGGACCGTTGATGTCCATGGCAGCGTTACCGTTAATGAAGGTGGCGGCTGCTTCAGACTGGCGATGGCTCAAGGTATCGGGCGAGGCCAGTTTGTCATCCAGCAGTTTTTGCCAGAACGCCGCAGCGCGGGCAGCACCCGGATTGTTCAGTTTGTCCCAGTCCGCGCCCGTGGCCTGAATGAACGGCAGAAACTGGAACACGCCTTCTTCGTCACCCACAGCAGAGAACGCCAGGCCGTAGACATTTTTGGACGGATTGGTCAGCTTTTTGGCGTAGCTGTACAACTCATCCCAGGTTTGCGGCGGCTTGTTCGGGTCCAGCCCGGCGGCCTTGAACTGGTCTTCGTTGTAGTAGAGCGCCAGCGTATTGGCGCCACGGGGAATGGCGTAGACCTTGCCGTTCCAGGAGGCGTTCTTCAGTGGGCCGGGGAAAATCTGTTTGGCGTCGATCACCCTGGATTTCGCCAGATATGGCGTCAGATCCAGCAAGGCATTGCGTGCGGCAAACATGGCGGTGTTGGGGTTGTCGATGGGAATCACGTCCGGGCCATTGCCCGACATGACCGCACGCATCGCCTCATCGTTGAGCGCAGAGAAACCGACCTTGCGCACGGTCAGTTGTACGTCCGGGTGCAGTTTGACGAACTCGCGCGCCATTTTTTCGGTGTAGTTGTCCGGCTCGTCCACGGCCCAGACCGACAGCGCAGCGGCGAGGCTAGCGTAAGACGTCAGGGAGAATGTCAGCCCCAGCGCCAGGCAGGTGGCGCGGATATTCTTCTTCATAACTCCTCCAGAGTGTGCAAAGTCGTTGCCGCTAATATATTAGCTGGCATTGGTGACGCTGCGGGCGTCACTCTCACGGGATCGCTTACGTTACGGGTGGGTCTGGGGTGGCAGCCCGTAGACCACGTACAGAGAGTCCGAATGCGCTTGCGAGGCAAATGTAGCGTTTTCTGGTGCGTTACGGAAACGTTTCCGGAAAACGTGGAAGGATTCTTTATCGGGGTGGCAGAGGTGTCAAGCCGGGTGGTGAAAAAAGGAATTGCCGTTGCGAAAAAACGGTAAGGGGGATTGCTGATGGGGACTGGCTGGTTGCCAGGAATGGCTTCTGTTGCGCGCTGCCTGAGCGTCACCATCCTGGTGAAGGAAGGGCTTGCAGGGTGGATTCGGAGCGTTAGCGACAATCCGCCATTGCGGTGTTTGTTTGTTAGCGCCTGACGGCGCGGTGTTTTGATACCCGGCACCCCGGGTATCAAATGCCTTTCAAACCCGCGCCGTCAGGCGCTAACCCGGGGTTGAACAGGCCCGCAACATCGGCAACCTAACCCCCTTCACTCTCCCTCACCCGCATCTGCAACGGCCACACCTGCTGCCGCGGCTCTCGCGAATGCCGCTCCGCAAATTCGGGCCACTGCGCCAGCAGCGCGCTCGCCATATGGCGCCCCAGTTCATACGAATCCACCGTATACCCGGACAAACGCGGAGAGAGGTATTCCGGCACGTCACCCGCCAGCACGCCACCGCAAATGGCCAGGTCTTTGCCAGGCGTACGGCCCAGTTCATGCAGTTTGCGGTAGGCGCCAATTGCCATGCTGTCGCTCTGGAACATGATGGCGGTTGGGGGCTCCGGCAGGGCGAGCAAGGCTTGAGTGATCAGGTAGCCGCCGCGCTCGGATAACTCATTCACCTGCACGCATGCCTCCTCCACGGCCAGCCCTTGCGCGGCCATATTCTTGCGCCACGCGTTGAGGTAAATATGCGCCTGCATGGCGTCGTTGCCGGGTGTGCCGATGGCAATGCGTCGATGGCCCAGTGCGGCAAGCCGCTTGACGGTGGCGGCAGCGGCAGATTCAAAATCCAGATCAATCCATACGTGGTCTGCACCAGACTCGCTGCGGCCAAACGCCACAAACGGAAAACGCCGGTCGGCCACGTAATCCAGGCGCTCATCCACGCGTCGTGTGCCGGCCAGGATCACGCCATCCACATGCCGGCGTTCCACTACGCGCCGCAGGCGGGCAAATTCTTCTTCGTAAGACTTGCTGCCATACATCACCAGATCCATGCCATGTTCGGCCAGGACAGACTGCAAACCGTCGGCCAGACGCATGAACAAGGCCAGGGTGTAGTTTTCTTCTTCCAACCGCGCTGGCAGCATCAACCCGACGGTGTTCATGCGCCCCTTGCGCAGGCTTTCTGCGGCGCGATTGGGGGCATAGCCATGACGTGCGGCGGCTTCACGCACGCGCTGGCGGGTTTCGTCACTGACTTCGTCACTGTCGTTCAGGGCTCGCGAAACGGTAGAGACAGACAACTTCAGTTCGCTGGCGAGTTTGCGGATGCCCATGCGGTAAACCTTGGGGACAGATTGGATGGAAAACGCAGGCAGCGTAGCGCGTCAGGGCGAGGACGTACAAGCTGGATAAGCGCGGGCGCGGCACGTGTGCAACGTGCCGGCCGCGAATGACGGACGATCAGGGGGATTGGTTTAGCGGGCTGGCCCGGTAGAATCCCGCGCCACCAGTTGGGGTCGCGACGTCACCAGCATCGGCCGCGCGCCATCCGCCGGCTGGCCCTTGATCAGGCTTAGCAACAAATTCACTGCCATTTCTGCCGCTTCGGCCGTCGGCACGGCCACCGTAGACAGGCTGGGGCGGATCTGATGCGCCAGATTGATGTCGGTAATGCCAATGACAGAGAGATCCGTCGGCACACGCAGACCCAGATCGGCCGCGCTTTGCAGTACCCCAATGGCGGGCAGATCGTTGGAGACAAAAATGGCCGTGATTTGCGGATGGGTGGTCAGCAACTGGTGTGCCGCTTCGTGGCCGGCTTCAATAGTGTCGTGACCAAACACACTGTGTTCGGCCAGATCATCAATGCCTGCGCGTGTCATGGCATCGGCAAAGCCACGGTAACGCCAGATATGGTTGCCATTGCGTTCGCTACCGACCACGGCGGCAACGCGACGGTGGCCCAGCGCAAGCAGGTGTTCAGCGGCGATTTCCCCGGCGCGATAAAAATCCACGGCAATAGAGGGCAGGGCGGGTGGTTGTTCCGGGCGTTCCCACATGCACAACACCACCGGCGTGCCCCGGCGCTCTGCAGCCAGCAGCACGTCTTGCTCTACAAAGTCTGCGTTCATGACCAGCACGCCGTGCGCCAGCGAGCCACCAACCTGATCCAGATAGGCTTTTTCCAGTTCCGGGTCGTCATTGGTATTACAGACAATCAGAAAGTAGCCCTGTTTACGTGCAGCTTGTTCAGCGGCCAGCGTGAATTCCGGATAAAACGGGTTGGCGATGGATGACACCACCAGCGCCAGCGTCAGCGGACGGCCTTCTACCAGCGCGCGCGCATGCAAATTGGGGCGATAGCCCAGTTCTTCTGCCAGGGCCAGCACGCGTTTTTTGGTGTCTTCCCCCACCTTGCCACGGCCGCGCAGGACGTTGGAAACGGTGGCCGGTGTAACCCCGGCTAGCTGGGCAATCTGGGCAAGTGTGGCCATACATGAGTCCGCGTGAGCAGAAAGATTAAACGATTAATTTCATCTGATCAGATTACAGATCAAGCGTCAATCAAGCAGCTTGAACCCGGCAACGCTGGCAAAAGTGAACAGTTTGCGACAAATCTGATGGCTCTTTTGTAACAAATCGGGCTGCTAAACCGCATTCAACCGTTGAGGTAGGGGTAAACCCTTATTGTCGATCGTGCGCTGACAAGAGAAATTCGTAGCAGGTAAAACGTTTAACTACAAATTAATCCCCCTGAAATGACGCTCAACGGCGCGATTTCCGGCGTTTAAGGCGATCAGCGGACTCAACGGTATGCATTTTTCTGAAACAGAAGTCAAGCAACTACATGCGCAAGACATCGCGGCCAGTGCGGACGTGCATGTTAACGTGCCGCTGGAAACCGCAGCGCCAGAGACCGGTTTTTTGTTGCAGGACTGGCAAACCGGCCCGCAAGGTCATATCGGCATCAACAGCCGTTTTCTGACCCGTGATGGCCTGCCGTGGATGCCCATCATGGGGGAGTTCCATTATTCGCGGTTCCCGCAAAACGAATGGGCGTCCTCGCTGGCCAAAATGAAGGCCGGCGGTATCCAGATCGTGGCCAGCTATGTGTTCTGGAATCATCACGAAGACATTCAGGGCGAGTTTGACTGGCAAGGCAACAAGAGCCTGCGCGCCTTTGTGCAGGCAGTGGCGGATGCCGGCCTGCTGTTTTGCTTGCGCGTTGGCCCATGGGTGCATGGTGAAGCGCGTTACGGTGGTTTCCCGGACTGGCTGATGGATAGCGTGCCGGCCAGCGCCCGCCGCAGCAATGCGCCGGCGTACATGAAGCATGTCAGCCGCTTGTATGCCCAGATTGGCGATCAGGTGCGCGGCCTGATGTGGAATGACGGCGGCCCGATTGTCGCCGTGCAACTGGAAAACGAATACGACCGTGTTGGCCCGGAATGCGGCGCCGAACACATTATTGAACTCAAGCGCCTGGCCATTGCATCTGGCCTGATGGTGCCGCTGTACACCGTTACCGGCTGGCCGACGCTGGATATCCCGGCGCAAGAAGTGGTACCGGTATCCGGCGCGTATGCGGATGGCTTCTGGCAAGGCTCAACCGACCCACTGCCACCCTCTGGCGTGTTTGTGTTTGATACCGAACGCACCATCGGTGAAATGGGCAATGTCGGCGGCACATCGGCAGAAGGGCTGATTGATCCGCAGCATTACCCGTTCTTTCTGGCGGAAGCCGGCGGCGGTATGCATCAGTCTTATCATCGTCGCCCGGTGATCAGCACAGAAGACGTCTATGCCACTGCGCTGACGCAGATTGGCTCGGGCGCCAACCTCTACGGTTATTACATGTATCACGGCGGCACCAATCCGGTCGGCAGCCGTGGTTACCTGAACGAGACGGTCGACACCGGTTACCCCAACGACGTGCCGCAACTGGGTTATGACTTTCATGCGCCACTGGGCCAGTACGGGCAGATCCGTCCGTCCTGGGGCAAGCTGGCGTTGCTGCATCACTTTGTGGCCGCTTATGGCCCGCAACTGGCAACCTTGCCGGCGGTCTTGCCGCAGGGTGCATCACGCGATGCGCATGATCGCAGCCTGCGTGTATGTGTCCGGGCCGATGCCGAAGGTGGTTTTGTTTTTATCAACAACCACGTACGCCATCACCCGCGCCCGACCTTTGAAAACACCCGCATTCACGTCCAGATTGGCGCGGATACCGTGGTCTTCCCGCCGGTGACCTTTGCCGATGGCGTGGCCACGATCTGGCCGGTGCAGCAACGTCTGGGTGCAGCGCGGCTGCGCTATGCCACGGTGCAACCGCTGACCCGCCTGCCGCAAGAAGCGGTGCCGTGCCATGTGTACGTGGTTATGGATGGCGTACCCGCAGAACTGGCCTTTGAAGCCGCCAGCGTGCAGCGCATTGATGCGCCTGCCGCCTGGCTGCAGCACGACGGCAAGCTGCTGCGCGTATTGCCGCAAGTGGGCGATGAACCGGTGGATTTGCTGGTGACTGATGCGCAAGGCCGCCCGCATCGCATCATCTTGTTGAATGAAACCCGGGGTCGTGGCTGTACGCCAACCCAGTTACGTGGCCGCACGCGCCTGGTGCTCAGTGAAGCCGGGAGCTGGACCGTGGGTGACACCGTCCACGTTGCTGCCGCAGCAGGGGCGATGACGTCGATTGACGTGTTCCCGGTGGATGGCATTTATGTGGCCGATCGTGGCTTTGCCCGCTTCAGTTGCTTGCAGCCGGGTGCGGCCAGCCTGAGTGTCACGCCGCGATTGATCCAGCCCGCCACGCCGCAGCCGTTACGTTTTGGTCCGCATATCAGCTGGCGCCCAGGCCCGATGCCGCAAGCGCCGGATGACGCCATTTTTGCGCAACACGCCGCACACTGGACGCTGACCCTGCCGCAGGCCGCCGATGCCACAGCCGTTTGCCGCTGGTTGCTCCGTATCAGCTACGCCGGGGATGCCGCGCGCCTGTATGCCAACGATGTGTTGATCGATGACCAGTTTTTTGACGGAACTGTCTGGGAAATCGCGCTGGATCGCCAGGTGGCAGACGGCCAGTGGCCGTCGCTCCGGCTGGAAGTTTTGCCGGCCCACAAAGACGCGCCCATGTTCCTGGAAGACGCCGCCCGCGCGCTTCTTGCCCATGCCGGCGCGCCTGCAGCCTTGATCTCGGCAGAACTGGTGCCGGTGTACGACCTGACCTTTGACCTCGGCGGTGTTGCCGTTTGATTTGGAATGACGGACAAGACCCGGCTGGCATTCATGCACCTGGTTTTGTTCGGCGCTCCCGAACCTGATTCAAGAAGGAGGCCATGTGGCCAGCGTTTCACTGCAGAACGTCTGCAAGGTGTTTGATAACAACCCGCCGACCATCAACGATGTCTCGCTTGAAATTGCCGACGGCGAGTTTTGCGTATTCGTCGGCCCGTCCGGCTGCGGCAAATCCACGCTGTTGCGCATGATTGCCGGTCTGGAAACCGTCACTTCTGGCGAATTGTTCATTGGCGGAAAGCGGGTGAATGATCTGGCGCCCTCCGAACGGGATGTGGCCATGGTGTTCCAGAACTACGCCTTGTACCCGCACCTGACTGTCGCGCAGAACATGGGCTTTGGCCTGCGTCTGGCCGGCGTCAGCCGCGACGAGATCAAACAGCGCGTGGGCGGTATTGCCAGCATGCTGCAGATTGAGCGTTTTCTGGACTCTCGCCCGCGTGTCTTGTCAGGCGGTCAGCGTCAGCGTGTCGCCATTGGCCGGGCGCTGGTGCGTGAACCGGAAGTCTTTCTGTTTGACGAACCGCTGTCCAACCTGGACGCCAGCCTGCGCACGCAAATGCGTGTGGAAATCGCCCGTTTGCATCGGCAATACGCCAAGGCCAGCGCCATTTATGTGACCCACGATCAGGTCGAAGCCATGACCCTGGCTGACAAGATTGTGTTGCTGCACAGCGGGGCAGAAGTGGCCAAATACGGCAGCGTGGCGCAGATTGGCTCGCCGCTGGATCTGTACGAGCATCCGCGCAACCGCTTTGTCGCCGGGTTTATTGGCTCGCCCAAGATGAACTTCATTGCCGGCCGCGTCACCGCCATCAACAACGGCGGCGTAGAAGTGACCACAACTGACGGCCATGTACTGCGTGCCGCAGTAAACCCTGGCGCGCTGACGGTAGGGAGCGACGTGACCTTTGGCATCCGCCCGGAGCACGTCGAACCGGGCCAGGCCGATGGTGCCAATGTGTTTGTACGTGAAGTGCAATGGGTAGAGCGTCTGGGCGAAAGCACTTACGCCTATCTGCGTGGCGACACCGCCACCCCGCTGATCGCGCGTCTGCCTGCCAGCAGCCGCGTCAGCACGGGCGAGCATCTGGCGGTATATGCGCCGGCGCACTGTGCGCATCTGTTTGATGCGGACGGCATTGCGTTGCAAAGACTGGTCGGTTGAAGACCGGAGAACATGGTCTGCGTCCAGGTTTTTGAAGACACGGGAGGGGCGATCCCCCCGCAGCGAATCCGGTGCTTGCCGGTTTCATTCCTGAAGTGATTGATGGTGAGAGGGCGAATATAAAATGGTATACAAGACTCTGACAAACCGGCTTGCACGCCTTGGCATGATCGTGGCAGCAAGCGCACTGGCCCTGCAGGCGCACGCCGCCGAACCGGGCAAACTCCTGATCTGGATCAACGGCGACAAAGGCTATGACGGCATCGCCAAGATTGCCCAGAAATTTACCAAAGACACCGGCATTCAAGTGACGGTGGAACACCCGGAAGACGCTATTGCCAAGTTTGAGCAATCGTCCGCCGCCGGCAAAGGCCCGGATATCTGGATGTGGCCGCATGACCCGGCTGGCAACTGGATTGCCGGTGGTTTGATCTCCCCGATCCAGCCGACCAAGAAAACCATCGACAGCATTGACCCGCTGGCCTGGAAAGCCTGGACCATTGGTGGCAAGACCTGGGGCTACCCGATCTCTATCGAGGCCGTGGCCCTCTTGTACAACAAGGACATGGTGCCGACCCCGCCCAAGTCCTTTGATGAAGTGCTGACCCTGGACAAGAAACTGCAAGCCCAGAACAAGCACGCCATCATGTGGAACTTCACCGAAATCTATTACTCGTGGGCGCTCCTGGGTGCTGACGGCGGCTACGCGTTCAAGCGCAATCCGGATGGTTCGTATAACTCCAAGGATGTGGGCGTGAACAACAAGGGCGCGGTAGAAGGCGTGGAGATGATCCAGAAGCTGATCGCCGCTGGCGCCATGCCCAAGACCACCTCTTACGCTGAAGCGGAAGCGGCCATGAACGAAGGCCGCACTGCCATGATGATCAACGGCCCGTGGGCCTGGAACAACCTGAAGAAGAGCAAGATCAACTTCGGCGTTGCCCCGATCCCGGGTATCAATGGCAAGCCAGGTGCACCGTTTGTTGGCGTACTGGGTGCCATGATCGCCACCGCCAGCCCGAACAAGGAAATCGCTACCGAATTCCTGGAGAACTACCTGTTGTCCCAGGAAGGCCTGAAGGACATGAACGCCGCAGTACCGCTGGGTGTGCCGGCCAACAAGCAGTTCTACAACGAACTGAAGGGTGACCCGTTGATTGCCGGCAC